>NZ_JAJPRF010000012.1 GCF_021206925.1 Rhodoflexus caldus
TAATTCGTTCGGACAAGTCGGTAATGTGTTCAGGCAGAGGTAATTCGGCTAACACTTGCTTATTTTCAAATTCCGGTGAACGCTGCAAAGCGCTGATAAGTTGTTTGTAAAAAAACTGCCCGAAAGCAATATCGCTTGCATATACCGCAGAATCCAAGCCTTGAAAATTCATGACAATGGGCAAGTAGTCGCTCCGTTCTTGCAACTCTTTGCGCAAGGCTGCAAGCATGGTCGTTTTGCCGTACTGCCGCGGGCGGTTGATGACAAAATATTTACCCCGTTCCACAAAGTCCATAATAGCCGTAAAACGGCGAGTATCATCCATCATGTAATGCTCGGCAGGGCGACACGTACCAGTGACGTTGAATTCTTTTTTCATGGTTGTCAGTTTGTTAATGCTTGATGAAAGCGGGTGTAAGTATGTTTTCAATATGCAAAAATGCTGATAACGTCGCTAACTGTTGCCAACCATTTTTGCATAAATCTCTGCTAACGAAGCCTCTTTTTGTTCCAGAAAAATGGGTTTGTGGAACAAGTGCAATTTATGCAACAGTTGCAGCAATTGCTCGCGCTCGGAGGTACTGAGATTGCCTGCCACAATCTGCGACACCTGATTCATTTTCTCAAATACACTGAACAGCGTTTGCTGCCCTTCGGGGGTGATGTAAAGACGCTTACTGCGGCGGTCGGCAGTATCGCCTTCCTGCCGTATCAAACCTTGTTGCAGCAGCCTTTTGATGACCTCCATACCCGAGGTTTTTTCCTGCACGGCGTGTTGGATGAGCTCGGTTTTGGTTTTGCTGCCGCCGAACATCAGAGAAATCAGAAACGAAAATTCATCAACAGTTTGCAAGGGGCTGCCTTCCAATGCCTTTTTAGTATATCCTTTTGCATAGCGGTACAGGAAAATAATGTAACTGCCTATCCGCGACTCGGTGGTTTCCTGCACTGCCTGCGGAATAGACGGCTGCTGCATAGGCGGTCGTGAGTTGGCATAGTTGGCCTGCAACCATGCCCCAAAAGCGGCGAGGTCTTGTGTGTTGCCGTTTTGTGCTTCGTACTGTTCGGCTGCTTCGGTCAGTTGTCGGATAAATGCGTAGGACATGGACTTTTTTTACTCTTCACAAAAGTACGAAAACCGCCTAAAATTCAAAAATAAAGTACGAAAACATTTTTATTTGCTGCAATTACGCGTACATTTGCGCTGTTATTAAACTTTATCGGAGCAATGAACCTGTATATTAGTACGAAAACATTCTTTACGAAGCGAGCGTTGCTATTTGCTATGCTGTGGTTGTCGGCACAACAGATTTTTGCACAGGCTACGGGCGTAGTCAGTGGAACGGTGCGCGACAAGGCCACGCAAGAGCCGCTGATTGGCGTTTCCGTGGCTGTGGAAGGCACTACTTTGGGCGCAGCCACCGATGCCGAAGGACGTTTCCGCATCGCGGGCATCCCAACAGGCAGCCATAACATCAAAGTAAGCCTGATTGGCTACAAACCCTTCACGCTGTTCAATATTGTTGTTACCTCAGGTAATGCCAATACCTTCAATATAGAGTTGGAAGAGGTGGTTGCCGAGTTAAAGGAAGTGGAAATTACGGCTAACCGCTCAATTGCCGTAACTACGGCTGAGTCGCCGAACTCTGTTCAGCGGCTGACGACGGAAGAAATCCGCAGCAACCCCGGCGGCAACTTCGATATTTCGCGCGTGGTGCAGTCGCTGCCCGGTGTGGCAGGTACAACCGGCATCGGAGGTTTTCGCAACGACATCATCATTCGCGGCGGCGCACCCAACGAAAACGTGTATTATTTGGACGGTATTGAAATTCCGGTACTGAATCACTTTTCCACACAAGGCAGCGCAGGAGGCCCTGCCGGTATCCTGAATGTATCGTTCATTGAGGATGTAACGCTGAAATCCTCCAACTTTGATGCCCGCTACGACAACGCACTGGCGTCTGTGTTTCAGTTTAAGCAGCGCGAAGGCAACCCCGACCGCTTTCAGGGCAATGTTCGCCTGAGCAGCACCGAACTTGCACTAACCACGGAAGGGCCTCTTTCCAATCGCACCACTTTTTTGGCTTCGGTGCGCCGTTCTTATCTGCAATTTTTGTTTCAGGCAATTGATTTGCCCATTCGCCCCAACTACTGGGATTTTCAGTACAAAATCACACACAAAATCAATCCGAAAACTACGCTCAACTTCATTGGTGTAGGCGCAATTGATGAATTCAGTTTTGCACAGCCGCGTAAAACCACACCTGAAAACGATTATGTGCTTCGCTCCCAGCCTTCCATTCAGCAATGGAACTACACTTTCGGCATGAGTTTGCGTCGTTCCTTAGAGCGCGGCTACCTGAACATTGCCCTTAGCCGCAACATGTTTGACAACAGCCTTGACCGCTTTGAAGACCGTCAGGAAGGCGATGAGAGCCGTCGCCTGTTGCGTGTGCGCTCACAGGAAATTGAAAACAAACTGCGCATAGATGTGAATAAAACATGGAACGGATGGAAATATTCTTACGGTGCAGTAGGGCAATATGTTAAGTTTAACAACGACGTATTTGCGCGCATACGCCGCGAAATTCGCAGCCCGCAGGGGCAGTTGCTGCAACCTGCCGTTAATGTGAGCTTTGACACAGGTATTGACTTTTTCCGCTACGGTGCTTTTGTGCAGGTAGCCCGCAGTTTCCTGAAAGACCGCCTCAGTTTCTCGGGTGGCATCCGTACCGATATGAATAATTTTACTGCATCGGGCAATAATCCATTTGAAACGCTGTCGCCTCGGGCGGCGCTTTCTTACCTGCTGTCCGACAAATGGAGCGTGAATATTTCGGCCGGACGCTACTACAAGCTGCCCATTTACACCATCCTCGGCTTTCAGAATGAACAAGGACAGTTTGCCAATAAAGACAGCAAATACACCCGCACAGACCATTACGTAGCCGGATTGGAGTTTATTCCGCGCGCAAGTACTCGCTTTACGCTGGAAGGTTTTTGGAAAAATTACGCCAATTACCCCGTTTCTATCCGCGATGGTATCAGTTTAGCCAATCAAGGCGGCGACTTCGGAGCTATTGGCAATGAGGCAGTGCGCACCAATGGCACAGGACGCGCCTACGGTATGGAGTTTTTCTTCCAACAAAAACTGACCAAAAATATTTTTGCGGTATTCTCTTACACCTTTGTACGCAGCGAATTTGCAGGCATCAACGGCGTGCTGACTCCTTCGGCATGGGATAACCGCCACCTGATTTCGGCGCTTTTTGGCCGCAAATTCAAAAAAGGTTGGGAAATGGGCTTGAAATACCGCTTTGCGGGCGGTGCGCCTTACACACCGTTTGATATGGAAGCCAGTATGCGGAATTTTGCCAGTTTGGGCACAGGTGTTTTAGATTTTAATCGCCTCAATACCCTCCGTTTGGGCAATTTCAGCCAGTTTGACTTTCGCATTGACAAAAAGTGGAACCTGCGCCGCACAACCATTGATTTGTATTTTGACGTACAAAACGCCTTTGTTACGCCTAATCCTGCCTATCCGCAGTTCACCTTCCAACGAACTGCCGATAACAGCGGCTTTGCTACCACTAACGGACAGCCATTGGCAACAGACGGCAGCAACGGCATCCCAATTATTTTGCTCAACAACGACCCGTCAGTAGTACCGACCATTGGTTTTATCATTGAGTTTTAAGGTTCTTGCAACATACACAACCCGATGGGTGGATATCCCATCGGGTTGTATTTGCCATTTATCAAAAGCAGAAGCGATTTGTGATTCTTTTTGCGCAAATACTTGAAAAACAACTATTTATATACTCCGAAATCTGCCTACGGATTCCGCAATACCCTGATGCAATATTTTCTCGGTCGTTCAACCGATTAAACCTGATACCCATCCCAATCGCCAAAGCTGCGCGCACAACCGATTTGCAACTCGGCTGCCGAAAGCGGTCGGTGTACGTGTGCCCATATTTTGACAGGGGTTGAGTCTTGGATGAAATCCTCCGCCACACCGTGCGTGGCACCTCCGCCAATATCTATTTTTTTCCAGTCGGCAGGCATGTAGTAGTTAGTGCGGATATGGTCAAACAACCAGCGTACTTGCTCGGGCGCATCTGTTTCCATTGCCTGCAAGCCTTTCTCGGAAAGAATATCCGCCAAATGACCGTATATTTTTACCGCACCGTGTGCATCGGTATAGCGGAAATAGTAAATGTGCGTTTCAATCGGATGCAGTGAATAGCAGGGCATAGCCTCCAACGTTGCCCCGTTTGCCGCGGCAATCGGATTCCAGCGCTGCATATCCAACAATCGGAACTCAAAAAACCCCTCCATTTCTTCTGCCCTAATGCCCATTAAGGCCGACATTTTTTTAACAAATGCTGCCTTTATCACGCTGCCGCAATAAACAGGCAACCTGATACCTTTGCTGATGGCCTGTATCAAACCTATTGCATGGTCATCGTGCGCATGAGTCAAAAAAACAGCCTGTATATCGGCAACGGCTTTGCCTGCCTGTTGCCAGTTGTGCAATACATGAGGCCCTGCATCAATCAGATAGTGCGTGTCGTGGAATGTCAGGGCAGAACCCATGCAGGGGCGGTTCTCGTCCCATCCGTCCCCCTCTCCCATGTGCAGAATGCCGAAAGCAACAGACTTGGGAATACTGACGTGCGGCAATTGGTAAGAAGGAGGAAAAATCTGCGGTTGCAAATGGATTTCCACCGATTCGCCCGCATAGCTAATCCGAAAATAATTAGGGCGCAACCGCTCTATTTGGCAGCCGTCGGCCAAAGCAACAGGCACAGCACCTTCCAAAAAGACCGGCTCTATCAGATGCGTAATCGGGTGCAGCGTACCGAAAGCAAATTTCTTCTTCACATACCAAAAAGCCTCTGCCTCGCGTGCACTCATGCCTGCTGCCAGCAACTCCTCGGGGCTGTCCAATCCGTAATTGCCACAATAGATGTAATTCATTTGGCGGGCTACTTCCTCCGCCGTTCCAATCAGAACGGGTTTTTTGCCCGTATTATTCGGATGGTTAGGAATGATAAGCCCTTGCAAATAAAGCATTTGCATCACCGAAAACTCGGCCACATTCACCGGAAACCAACCTTGCATGAGAGGATTCGTCGTTACATCGGCCAGCAAGATGGCATTAGGCCCCGTTTCGC
Source organism: Rhodoflexus caldus (assembly GCF_021206925.1). NCBI lineage: Bacteria > Pseudomonadati > Bacteroidota > Cytophagia > Cytophagales > Thermoflexibacteraceae > Rhodoflexus > Rhodoflexus caldus. The sequence goes on from NZ_JAJPRF010000012.1 coordinate 5,181, forward strand.
CTTGCGCTTCGGCTCTAATGAATCCGGCCGCACGCAGGTACTTATTGGCATCGGGCGGGCAGCCGCATTGCAAGCGCAACCCAATGGCAGGTATTTCCACCCAATACAGCCCTGCCAAAATTTGCCGAACAACGATGCTGCTCATCCGATGATTTCCTCCACAAAATACATATCCATTTTCCCCAAGCCTTTGGCCTCAATTTCACCGCGATAGCGACAGTAAAACTGATTTTTGATTTCCATATAGGTGGCTTCCGAAATATTGACTTTGCCTACTTCGCCTGCCGTTTCCATGCGCGCCGCTACATTGACAGTAGTTCCCCAGATGTCGTAAGCAAATTTATTTTTGCCTACCACACCCGCCAGTACGGGGCCGGTATGAATGCCCACGCGCAGTTCCAGATAAGGCTCGCCGCGCAGCCGCTTCTGATATTTGCGCTTCTCTATAAACTCCTGCATGGCAAGCCCTGCCAGCACGGCATCTGCCGCATGTGTAATGTTGGGTTTCGGTACGCCGCCCGCACACATGTAAGCATCGCCAATGGTTTTGATTTTTTCCATATTGAAACGTGCGCAGATGTCATCAAACGCCGAGAAACACTCGTTCAGTTCGCGGACAATCTGCTCGGGTGTATGCTTTTCGGTGTATTCCGTAAAGCCTTTGAAATCACAGAACAAAACGCTTACCATTTTGTAGAATCGCGGCGTTGCCTGCTTTTTGTTTTTCAGTTCATCGGCTATTTCGCGGGGCAGAATATTTAGCAACAGCGCATCGGACTTCAATTTTTCGGCTTCCAATTCTTTAGCTTGTGCCTCTATCTGCTTTTTCTGCGCCTGCAACTTGCGGTTCGCCTGACGAATGCGTATCATAAAAAATAATGCCGCTACCAGCAATAGCGACAATGCCGCCGCAGCTGCAAGTATTGCCTGCGTGGTTTTTTCCTGTGCGGCAATGGTTTCTTCCCGCAACTGCACTATCTCCTGCATTTGCAGAAGCGAATCCTTGGTTGCAGCCAAATTTTCCTGAATTTTTGCCCGCTCCCGTTCTTTGGCCAGCAACGACTGCCGCAAATTCTGCTTTTCCGCCTCCTGCATACGCAAACTGTCGCGCAGGCGGTTTTGCAGGGCTTCAATCTCCGCTTCCACCTGTCGCGCAGCCTCATTGTTTACGACAGGCGCACTAACCGAAGGCGTTGATGCCGCCGCCGCAGGGGGGCTGCTTTCCACGCGCAAGCGGCTCAAGTAGAGTTTTGCCTGTGCCTGTATGTCCGCATAACGGGCATCTTCTGCTAGTTCCTGCGCCTCTTGAAGGGCTGTTTGTGCCTCCTTCGTACGGCGGGCATCGTAATAAGCCAACCCCTGCTTAAAACGCACACGGGCTGTACCTTGCTCCCCCTCCGTACCCCCTGCAATCTGATAATACTCGTAGGCCTGTTCCAGATTGCGGATAGTCTTTGGCAGTTCCCGACTCGACATCAAGGCATATGCCGAGCCCAACTCCTCATATCCACGGGCAAGGAGCAGCGCATTGTCCACTTTGCGCGCAGCCGCAATGGCGTTATTAAATGCACTCACGGCTTGCGGAAACTTTTTTTGTGCTTCGTACTTATTGCCGATTTGCAGTGCCAACTCTGTTGCCTGTTTGTAGTTCTTCTTGCCGATTGCCGCCTGATACTTTTTTTCCAAATCGGCAAGGTCATTTTGGGCATGCAGTCCACCCGCAAAAATCAGATAACCGATAAGAAAGGCCGTAAAAATGCGCATATGCCTGTTATTAGGATGATGCAATTTAACACAATGGTTTTAAAAAACGCGAAAGCCGAGGCTTCCCCCGGCTCTGCTTACATTGAAATATCTTTACTCATCTATTTGCTCTTGCGGTACTTCGGCAAGTCTTTGGCTTTGATGATGTCCACTACCTGCATACGAAAAACCAATGGTGTAAACGGTGGAATTTTATCTTTGCCTTGATGACCAAATGCCAAGTGGGAAGGAACAAATAAGGTTGCCTTAGCCCCTTTGCGCAAATATTTGCTAAAAGCAATTTCCCATGCAGGAATCAAACGATTGATACCCAGCTTAAAACCTTGCGGCTTATCCATTGAATCAAAAAACTGCTGATTGAGAAAATGACCCGCATAGATAAAAGAAATACTATCGCCTGTTACAGGAATATCTCCAGTGCCCGGGTTATCTACCTGAATATACAAACCACTGGGGTCTCTGATGGCTTTTGTATAGGAATAATCTTTTACATATTGCGCCAGCACAGCGTCCTGCTTGCGAATCTGTTCATCTATCTGTAAGCGAAGATAAGTTTCTTTTTCCTGTGGACTCATCACACCCAACACCTTAATGACATAGCGGAAAGGCATTTGCGGATAAATAAACGGCGTAGCCCCTTTTTCAGGCTCTTTGTAGCCCGAGCGTCTTTTTACTGAGTCTTGGTGCATGTAAACGGTCAGGCTGTCGCCTACAGCCACCTGTGCCAATACTTCCTCTATAGCTCCCGGAAATGGCGGTAATAATAACTCCTGTTCAATATAGTCCTTTGGTTCTACCGTTGCATATTGCTCTTTGGGTTTTACCTTATAGGTACTAATAATCGTGTCCCCGTAAGGGCCTATGTAAACATAGCGCAACCAAAGAATATCTTTTAACTGCGGCTTACGGGCTTCGGGATGCCGTTCATGAAAAAGCACGGATGTACCATTGGCAGGCGGTATCATTTCCTGCCGCACTTTCTCTTTTGGCCTGCAAGCATATACCAAAGCAGCAGATAACAGCAGTAAAATGAACATGTTTTTCATAGATAGTCGTTCTAAATTAGGGCGCAAAGGTAGGAAAATTGTAGCACATAAAAAGTACTATTTATCAGATGTACCGCGTAATTGGAGTAATCAAAACAAAAAACCCATCAGGTTTTAAAACCTGATGGGTTTAACAACTTTTAACTTAGTTGTTCGCTACGATAAATTAGCGGCCTTGACCTACTGCAAAGTAAGCACCTGTACCGTAATGTACGTCGCGTACATAAGTTACGCCGGAGAAGGCATCAAAATCAGTCAGGTTATCACCTGAGTTGCCATCTGTCGGAGCAAGAATGCTAAAGTTGCGGAAGAAGCCATCTATAGCATTACCACTGTAAGTAGCAATGATACGACCGTTACGGTTGAAACCGGCAACAGGAACTACATAACCGCTACCACCGGCAGTTACAGTAACACCTGCAATTTTACCACCACCTGTATTGAGTGCACTTCCGATGTTACCACCAAACAGGTTAACTACAGCAGTAGCACCTGTACCTGTAGCAGAGTTGATAGTTACAGAAGGTGGAATGATAAAGCTTTGAGAGCGCAAGTAATCATCTTCGGTAGCAGTAAAGCCTGACAACGGCGTAGTGATATCACCAAACTCAAACCAACGACCAGAAGCAGGACGTGTAGCAGAACCAGCACCTGTAGATGGTGGGAACAGTGATACATTTGATACAGCACCGGTAGCAATAGTAGCAGATACAGCACCGGTGTAAGCTTGGAATGCACGATTCAAAGCCAAGTTCTGACGAGCAGAAGAAAGAGTTACTGTCAAAGGCTCAGTAGTATTCCAACTATTTACAGGAATTGCACCAGCAGCAGCAGGATTGTAAGTAATTGCTTGAATCACACCTGTTGAGTTGAAACGGATATCAAACGCGCCGTTAGAAATAGTGATGTTACCGTTAGCAGGAACAGGAGGACCAATATTGCTCAAAGTAGAGGCATTAGAAGGCTGTTGAGCCAGTGCCAAACCACCACCGGAGATAAACACGTCAGGCACAGCCGCATACTGACCACCGTTTACAATAGTGAATGTCAGAGAAGCAGCTTCCAATCTGGTAGATACATCATTTGCATCCTCACCGTTAGGTACAATTTCAAATGTAATAGGCTGACCTTGTACATAACCTGCACCCTTAGAAGTAATTACCAGACCTACAACGCGGTTAGCATTGTCAAATACAGGATAACCTTCGGCAGGTAAGAATGGAGCTGTTGGAGGAGTACTGAACTTAGCAATGTAAGTATGGTTATCGCGTGCATACTGAGATGTAGCAGCCGCGCTATTGCTAATACGAGCACCTGAACCACCTGCAGGAGTATAACCGGGATAACCATCAGCAAAGATTGAAGCTGCTGTAGAAGGACCCGGAATAAAGCGACCGGCATTTTGAGAAGGTACGTTAAATGCATAGTTGTCAATACCTGTACCTGCCAAATAGCCTTGAGCGGCCAAAGATTGGCTTGAACCGGGGTTGTTAATAGTGATACCCAAGTTAGCAATAGGATCTCCGGGAGCAATACCAAGCACTGTAGCAGCATCACCACCACCTGACAAGGTAATCTCAGCTACTAAACCTTGGTTAGCAAGAGCATTAGCAGACAATACTGAAACGTTGATGTTAGGAAGAACACCGGCATTGGCAAGCGTAGTTGCAGTGGCACCTGAGAAAGAAGCAGTAGGCACGAATACATAAGGCTGGGTACCCGGAGATACTACATTTGAACCTGTACCATCATATTGAGCAGTACCTGTATTGTCAAAGAATGTAAACGTAGTAGCTGTAATACCTGTAGTAGCATTACCGTAAGGTGAGTCAGCAACCAAGCCACCAAGCGCGTTACCGCCGTTGTCAAAGTTGAATTGTACGCGACCTGTAGGGCTTGTTTCAAACAAAGCAATAGGAATAGCACCACCGTTTACACCTTGAGTAGGAGCTAATTGAGCTCCGGCACCATAAGAGAAGCCGATATTTACATCGGCGGCTGACAAACCGGCACCAACTGTGATTACATCAATTGCGTTTACGGTACCTACTGCATTGTATGAGTATTGTACGGTTGGAGTAACTTTAGGTACCGGCAGAGGATTCTGACCACCGAACAGAATAGTTGGGTTAACACCTGTCCATGCACCTGTAGTAGAAACAACAGCAGGTGAAGTATATGGCTGAGGCAAGAAGCCAAAACCACCGTTAGTTACCTGAATAACGCTCAAAGCATCAACAGGAGCCTGCAGAGATCCTGTACCTGTTACGTTGCCTGTCGCAGAAGTGTTGTCGTTGCGTGTGAAAGTACCGGTAGGAGCAGTAGTATAACCTGAGCCTGCGTTTACGGCACGGATACCGCGGATACGCTTGAATGGAGCATCAGCAGCTGCTACACCATTATCAGTCAGTACTACCAAACCTGTAGCAGTTTGTGCAGGACCTGCAGGTGAAGGAGTGAAAGTCACTGCAGGAGGCTGGATTTGGTTAGGATTAGAAGACTGAATGTAGTTGTTGCCACCGAAAGCCGGTACATTAGTCAAATACAGACCATTGTCAGCAGCTGCAGGCTCAAATGCAGCATCGGTTCCATCAATGCCGGTACCTGTACGCAAGATAAAGTAATCATTGTTGGGATCCCATGAAGGACGACCTACACGCAGAGCTCCGGTGCGGGTAATAGCCGCAGTTACCTGAGCAGCCGCAATTTCAGTATTGAATGTTGCTGATGCAGAAACAATGTTCGTATTAGCTACAGGACCGTCACCAAACACTCGGTCAGCAGTCAAACCGGGACCATAGATGAAGCGACGAGTAATTACAGCACCTGTACGACGGTTAGCAAGATCCAAGGTACCCAAGTTAGTGTTATCAAATGATGCTGCCCAGAAAGTACGGTCAGCAGCGATTTGAGAGTAACGCAGTTGGATAGGCAGACCTGAAGCAGTTGCAGGAACAACACCTGAATAGTTACCGGCAGCATCTACTACTACGTTAGTGGTAGCATTCTCGTAAGAGATGCGGTTAATAGCAGCCTCTTGGCCACCCGGAATAGCAGAAGCCTGATTAGCAATATTCAAATAACGAGCGCGGAATACGTCGTTGATGTTAATGTTTGCAGTGAACAGGTTTGTACCGGCACCCAAAACACCGGGAGTTACTTGCTCTGCAGTTTCGTTGGTCAAATCTGTTTCAATGTAAGCGCGACCACGAACGGTAGCAGTACCTGCACCTGTAGTTGGGAACAGAGGAATTACGTTACCTACGTGGATAGTACGTCCATTGCCGGGAGCTTGAGGCAAGTTACCGTTAGTTACGCTGTTACCATCAGCAGTCAGGTTAGCAGTGTAGTTAACAGTAGTGTGGTTAGGAGCAGAAGCCACTACGCTAACAGAACCGGCACGCAGTTCTACTGTAACCATACCGCTGGCAGGAGTAGTCTGAGTTACGATGTTTCCATACTGAGCGATAGAAACGGTAGCGCCTTGTACGCCTTCCAACTCTTCAACACGACCAGAACCGAAAGCAGCGTTACCACCTGCAACTACTGTTACAGTGTAGAATACGCGACCACCGGCGTTGATGCGGTCCAAAGAGTCCAATACGCGCTGATAAGCCAGGCGGTTGTTGTCCCAAATACGAGCTTGACGCTCACGGGCAACACGAATTGAGTCCTCTGTGCGGAGGCGCTTCAATTCCAGATCCAAGGCATTCGCTTCAGTGAACTTGTCCTTAGCGCAGCTCGTTACCAGAGCAGCAGCCGCCAGAACAGCAGTCATCCGAACCGGATACATGAATGTGTTTTTGTTCATAACGTTTTTTTTAATTGTAATTAGGTTTGTTAATTGATTTCGCAAAATTAAGGTTGTTATCCAATATTGCAAATTTGCACGTTAAAAAACCTTAAAACAGGTTTTCCGCAGCATTGCAAATGTGAATAATCCTTAATTCGCAAGCCTAAGACCCGACGGGTTGCAAAAGGGTTGCATGGGGAGTAAAAGATTTTTTTATTAACGATTGTAGATTGTGATGAAACACATCGCATCCGAACACAAAAGCGCAAGTAGTTCGGGAAGACAATTTTGCGTAATCCGTTAAAAACCAACAGACTAACCTTGAAAGGTTTTATACATAAACCTGACAGGTATTGGAGAATTATCGGGTTTAAACACCTGTATTTCAGGAGTTTAAATAAAGCGTTTTTCGCAAATCTATTGCGCTTTTGCATAAAAAAAACCGTCAGGTTTGCATGCGGAGTCGCAAATCTGCCAAGTATGCCGCACTGTGCCGCAATCGGCTGCCGTACCAAGAAAACAGTTCGCCGTCCACAAGTAAAATTTTTGCGTGAGGCACTATTGCCTGCACATGGGCTATGTGTTTTTCCCGAAAAGGGAAGGGTTCGGAGGAAAGAAATACGCAGTCGGGCGCGAGGTTGCGCATATCAGCCTCGCTAAGTTCGGGATAGCGGCTTTCGGTAACTGCATTTTGCCAGCCCCCGCGCTGCAACATGTCATCAATAAACGTTTGTTTTCCTGCTGCCATCCATGGGTTGTGCCAGATGAGGTATAACACACGCCTGTGGGTTGGGTGCGCCGTCAGTGCTGCAAAGCCGTCTGCAATCTCCTGTGCAATGGTTGCTGCCTGTGTCCGGGTTTCTGTCAGTTCGCCAATGGAGCGAATCATCGCCAGCGCATCGTCTAAGCCGAAAATGTCGCTCATCCAAACGGGATAATGCCGACTAAGTTCTTCGATGCCTTCTTGATAGTTTTCTTCTTTATTACCGATAATCAGGTCGGGTTGCAGGCGATGGATGACCTCCATGCGAAACTGTTTGGTGCCGCCGATAATGGTTTTGATTGCCCGCGCTTCGGCAGGATGGATACAGAATTTGGTAATGCCTGCTATGCGCTTCTGCAAACCCAAATCGAACAGCAGTTCGGTTTGGGAAGGCACTAAGGACACAATGCGCCGGGGCGGCAGGTCTAAGGCAATATGCCGCCCCATTTGGTCGGTGAAAACAGGCATGGCAACTATCTCCAATTGCTGATTCTGCCATATTGAATGGCTTTGGCGGCACTTTCCCCGCAGGCATGAACCAAGTGAATCAGGTTGGCAAAGCGCGGGTCTTGTGTAAAGCCTTTTTTGTAGCGGGCATAAATCTGCTGCACGATGACTCCTATTTTATAGCAGCCAAATACATAATAAAATAATATGTGGTCAATGTTTCTGCCGCTTGCCTCGGCGTAGCATTGTGCAACTTCTTCGCGGTTCATATTTCCCGGAAAGGCTGTCAGGGAAAACGCTTTGAGCATTTCGGGGCTGTCGGCATCAGCCCAGTAGCCCAAGGTGGTACCCAAGTCCATGAGCGGGTCGCCGACGGTGGCCATTTCCCAGTCCAGAACGGCGATAATTTCCGAGAGGTCATCGGGGTTTAACACCACATTGTCGTATTTGTAGTCGTTGTGAATCAGTGCAGGGCTATTTTCCGCAGGCAAGTTGGCGCGCAGCCAATCAGCGGCCGTATTCATTGCAGGCACGTTGTCGGTAGCAGCTTTTTCATAGCGCCCAATCCAACCTTCCACTTGCCGCTGCACATAGCCTTCGGGCTTCCCGAGTCGGATTAAGCCGGTATCGTAGATATTGATGGCGTGTAAATCTGCCAAATTTTGAATCACGGCCTTTGAAAGGGTGCGCATTTTATCTGCCGTAAGTTCCATGCCTTTGGGCGGGCGGTTGCGCAGGATAAGCCCCCGCACCCGCTCCATCATGTAAAACTCTGCACCGATAACGGATGTATCATCGGTGTAAATCAACGGCTTAGGTATTTTTGGATAAACAGGCTCCAGCGATTGAAGGATGCCATACTCGCGCTGCATATCGTGCGCCGACTTGATGTTGGCACCAAACGGGGGGCGGCGCAACACCAATTCTTTATCGCCAACTTGAACAAAGTAGGTCAAATTAGAAAAACCGGAAGGAAACTGCGCTACCTGTACCTCGCCCGGCCAGTCAGGGAAGTTGCAGCGAATAAAGGCAGCTAAGTTGCTGACATTCAACTCCTCGCCTTGGCGAATGGCGGAAGGATTATCTATGATGTGTTGCTCCATATCGTTGTGGTTGTCAGGCGTTAATTTTAACAAGAATTATTCTCAATAAAAACAGGTAAGTTGTATGATTTTTCACAGGAAACTCTATATTTGCGAAATACACTTGCCGAAAGTTCGTTAAATGTTTCAGAATTTGGGGCATATTTTATTACTTGGTGCCCCGATTAGGATTAAATGTGAACTAACCTGTTTGCTATATGGCAAAGATAAAATACTACTACGACACGGAAACGTGCAAGTATGAAGAGCTTAAAAGAACCACTTCAGACATCCTTATCAATGTTGCCGGCTTTGTTACCCTCTCCCTGTTTTTCTCCTTCTTCCTATTCTACATTGCCCGCACCTATTTCCCTTCTCCCTCCGAATTAGCACTCAAAGAAGAAAATGAGCAACTACTGCTCAAATATGAGTTGCTTTCCAAGCAAATGGACGACGTTTCCGATGTGCTTAAAATCCTTCAAGAGCGCGACGACAAAATGTATCGCTTGGTTTTTGAGGCCGAGCCCATTGCCGATGAAATTCGCAAGGGGGGTGTTGGCGGTGCTCAGAAATACCGCGACATGTTAGATGCAGGATTGAAGCAAGAAGCCTTAATCATCAACAGTTTCAAAAGATTAGACCAGTTGAAGCGTCAGATGTACGTACAATCCAAATCGTATGATGAGATTGTCAAAATGCACGCAGAAAAAGAAAAACGGCTGGCTTCCATGCCTGCCATACGCCCTGTGGCAGACAATGACCTTACGATGTTTATTTCAGGTTACGGCATGAGGATGCATCCTATTTATAAGGTGCGTAAGTTCCACAGCGGTTGCGATTTCTCCGCCCCTACCGGAACACCTGTTTATTCTACGGGAGACGGCGTGGTGCGCATGGCTGACTATGACGGCGGATACGGCAAATGTATTGAAATAGACCATGGTTTCGGTTTTGCAACCAAATATGCTCACTTGTCTGCCTACACGGTGAAAGTAGGACAAAAAGTAAAGCGCGGTCAGATGATAGGCAGAGTAGGCAATACAGGTACTTCCGTTTCTTCTCACCTGCACTACGAAGTCATCAAAAACGGCCAGAAGGTAAATCCTATCGGCTATTTCTTCAACGACCTTTCACCGGAGCAATACACCAAGATGTTGCAAATTGCGGCTCAGGACAGACCTTCGTTGGGCGGCAACTGATAAATCAGCTATTGACTCATCTCATTTTCCCTACATAAAGAAGCCACCGCAGCGCAGGTGGCTTTTAATTTTATTGCCATAAAAACTAATTTAGTAAAAGAATTGTAACTAACTTATACGCGTACGCGCACATGCAACAGTCCGCGTATTTTCACTTCACATTAATAATAATTTTATGACCTCTTTTTTGAAGGCCGGCCTGCTGTTCGCCGGCGCTATCTTGCTACAAACTACGGCTTTTGCGCAAGGAATTGCTTTTACCAAAGGTAAATGGCAGGAAATTTTGGCAAAAGCCAAGGCAGAAAACAAACCCATCTTTGTTGATTTTTATGCGGAATGGTGCGGCCCTTGTAAGTTCATGTCCAAAAACGTATTTACCGATGCTGAGGTGGGCGACTATTACAACGCCAACTTCATATCCGTAAAGATTGATGCGGAAAAAGAAGAACCGGAACTGGTGCGCGCATCCCGAATTGAGGCCTATCCTTCGCTGTACTATTTCAGTCCCGACGGCACGGTGATTAACAAAAATATCGGCGCATTGGACAAAACAGGATTTATCGCATTTGGCAAAAAAGTACTCAGCGGTCAGGCTGCCGTTAAGGAGTTACCTGCCCTGAAAGCCAAATATGAAGCCAATACCAACGATGCCGCCGCTGCCCGCAGCTATCTGCTGGCACTGGCACAAACCGATGCAGGCAGCGAAGCAAGCACTATTGCCGCCCGTTACCTCTCAGGGCTGAGCGATGCGCAATTGCAGGAAGAAGACAACTGGACTATTATCCAAAAGTTTGTCAATAATTCCGACAGTCGCGAGTTTAAGTATGTGTTGAACAATGCAAACGTTTTTGCGGAAAAGTACGGGAAGAGTTTGGAAGAATTTGTCATTAAGCACATGGATGCTACTTTGACCAACGCTGTGCGACAAAAAAGCATAGAAAAAGCCAATGAAGTGAAAGGCATGTATGTAAGCCTGATGAAAGCCACCAATCCCGAAGCACGCGAAGCGGGATTTTATGAAGGGATTATTGACATGTTTTACCAGCAAGGTATTGAAAATGAAGCCGGTTATATCAGCGCGCTCATCCGTTGGATGGAAGCCTACAACATGAACGAACGCGATGAACTGATGCGCCGTTCGTTAGAAATAGCATCGCGCAGCAAAGAGGCAACCCCATTGGCAAAAGCGCGTGAGTGGTCGGCCAAAGCCCTCAAAATGGGTGAGGATGCTGTTTCCTGCTATGTATATGCCTTCGTACTTGAACAGTCAGGCGATAAGAAAAACGCAAAAACTTATGCAGAAAAAGCATTGAAAATGAACCCTGATGAGGAACTCTCAGCTTATTTGCAAGAGTTAATTGAACGGATAAAATAAGTCCTTTATGAAAACAAAATTTTTCTGGGGGGTGCTGTGCCTGCTGACAACAACCTTTGCCTATGCGCAGCAACCTTCCACAACCAACACTACGCCACCCAACGGGGTGAATGCACAACAAAACCTTGATGCACTCGGCAGCCCCAATACAGGCGGAGGCAATGTTATCCTGTCTTTTGACACACGCTACAAGGGTTTTCTAAACAGCCCCTACTTGCTGGAATCGTGGGCAAAAGGCGACCTGTTTTTTAAGAACGGCACGAAATATTCGGATGTAGACCTTAAACTCAATACTTACAGCGATGAAGTGATTGTTCGCAAGCGCGACACGGGCGACTCCATCATAGTGGACAAGGCGGCCATCCAGCATTTCACGCTTGTTAACGGGCAAGGTCAGCAAATGCTTTTCCGCAAACTGACAGATGCGGAAACCAAACAAAGCGGCTTTTATCAAGTATTGCACGAAGGCAGCAAATACACTTTGCTTGCGCACTACAAAAAAACTATTCTGAAAGCCGACTTCAAGGGTGCATACAGTGCAGGACGATATTATGATGAGTTTCTGACTTCTGTTAATTATCACTTGGTCAGCAAAAATTCATTGGAATGGGTGAAGTTGAAAACCAATGAAAAAGCATTGCTGAAAACACTCAACGATGAGGACGGCAAACTTAAAGCGTTCATTAAGGAACAAAAATTGAACCCTACCAAAAATCAGGAAGACTTGGTGCGGCTTATTCAACAGGCAGACCAAGCAGGTAATTAGGCAAAATACCACAGGTGGTTTAAAATAAATTTTGCATAAAACACTAAAAATCAAAATTTTAAACCCGACAGGTTGTTAAAATCTGTCGGGTTTTTTGTAAAACCTCGGGGCGGAATTCGGACTTGGGATACCGAAATAAAAATCAGCGACAAGCCATGTTGTCTGCCTGAAATCGGCGTTTTTTTCTTCCTATTCACAAACCGCAGGCCGAGATGATATTAAAAGAGCTCGCAACCGCTATGCATAATCCTGATGGGTCTCAGAGACCCATCAGGATTAAATATTTGATTTTTAGCAATTTATAAAAAATTCGCAAGTCATTTGCGCTTATATAAAAGCGGTTTTTCAGCTTAATTTTATCATTTATCAGAAAAAGTCAGAATCCGTATCTATAAGGATGCAATCAGTCCCTTGTTGCGCCATTCGGCAATTTGTTCTTCGGAATAACCCAGCGATTGCAGCAGTTCTGCCGTATGTTCGCCGATGGCGGGCGGATTGTTGCGCAATTCAAAATGCGTATCACCGTATTCAAGCGGAACATTGGGCAGTTTGGCAACCGTTCCGTCGGGCAGGGTGGTTTGCAGCAGGCTGTTGCCGTGGTTCAGTTGCGGGTCGTCAAATAAATCTTCGGGGCGGGCAATAGGGGCAAAAGGTATTTCGGCAGCCTCGCAGCGGCTGATGATGTCGGCTTTGGTCAGGCTTGCCATCAGTTGCTCTATGGCAGGCAGCAGCCACTCGCGCTCGTCTATGCGCCCGTTGTTGGTTTGCAGGCGCGGGTCGGTTGCCCACTCGTCTTTGCCGAAAGCGCGGCAGAATTTTTCCCAATGCTTATCGCTGATGATGCCGATAAATACCTGTTCGCCGTCGGCGGTTTGGAAGGTGCGATAGACCGACCATGCGCTTACACGGGCAGGCATCGGCGGCACGGGCACTTTGGTGATAGCCCCGTAAGCCATGTGCTGCCCCATCAAAAAGGCGGTTGTTTCAAACAACGCCCCTTTGACGAACTTGCCCTTGCCCGTGCGCTCGCGTTCGTAGAGGGCGGCTAAGATGCCGATTAAGCCGAACATGCCGCCCGTGATGTCTATTACGGACGTTCCGGCACGCAGGGGCATTCCGGGCGGTCCGGTCATGTAGGCAAGTCCGCCCATCATCTGCACAACTTCGTCCATGGCATGGCGTTTTTCGTAAGGACCGCTCAAAAAACCTTTCAGCGAACAGTAAATCAGGCGTTCGTTGAGCGGGCGCAGGGCTTGGTAGCCGTAGCCTAAGCGTTCCATCGTGCCGGGACCGAAGTTTTCCACGACTATATCGGCTTGCTTTGCCAACTTGTAAATAATTTCTTTGCCTTCTGCCGATTTGAGGTCTATGGCAAGGCTCTTCTTGTTGCGGCTGTAATAAGGGAAATAGCCCGTGCCGAAGCCTTTCAGGCGGCGGGTGGCATCGCCTTCGGGCGGCTCAATGTGAATCACTTCTGCGCCCATATCTGCCAGCAACAGCCCGCAGGCAGGTCCCATAACGGCGTGGGTAAATTCCAAAACTTTCAGTCCTTGCAGTGGTAGCATTGTTGAACGGGTTTAAAAAAATCAGAACACGGATAAAGGCAGATGACACAGATAAACGCGGATTCGGTTTTCAAAAAAATCATTTTTTGAAAACACAGCGTACCCGTCAGGTTCGCCTGCAAATACATGTTTGCACCGAAATTACGAAACATTGCACTACAAAACCAACCCCTTAAAAACGGCTGACATAGCCGAAGTGAATTTTGGATTGTTCCAGCGAAAAGCTCTGTTGTAGCCTTGCGGAATTGCCCATGGCGTAGGTCAGGGAAAAAATGCCGCCCTTTGTGCCTACGTTGATGCCGAAGCCAAGCCCCAGCGGCGAATCGGCGAAGGTTTGCGCGGTGGTTTGCCCTGCCAGCCTGCCGTAGTCGGTAAAAGCAAAAAGGAAGGAACTTTCTTCAAAATACAGCCGATACTCTGCCGTGCCGATGAGGTAGCGGGAAGCAAAAAAATCGTTTTCGTTGAAGCCGCGCAGAGTTTGCAAGCCACCCAATCGGAACAACTCATTCAAAAACAGCGATTGCCCCAACATGATGCCGCCCGTTGTGCGCAACATCAGCGCGGTTTGTTTGCCCGTAGCGATGAATCGCGCCACATGGAATGTGGCAAAGCCTTGCGGGGTGCGCACAGCAGCGGTTTTGTTGCCCGCACCCGCTTCCCAAGCCAATTGCCAACCCCGTTGAGGCTGCAAAATATTGTCTAATCGGCTGAACCGATAGCTGATGCCGTAGGAAAGAAAGCGCGTATTGGCAATACCGCGTTCGGTGCTGCGCCGCGAACTGTCGGTAAGTACAGAGGTCTGATTGCGGACAAAAAAGCCGACTTTACCCGCGGGATGCTGCCCCCACATGAGCGGATAGGACAGTTGCCCCTGCCATTGCAAGTTGAAAAAAGTGGTGTCTTCTTTCAAAAAATTGACCTGAAAACCTGCCCCCAAACGGGTGCGAAACAGCAGCGGATGGTCGTAGCCGATGCGCAGCGATTGGGTAGCAGCCCGCATCCGTTGCCACTCTGCCCGCAGCGACTTGCCCCCGTTGAACAAATTGCCCAATTCCAAATTGACCATGCCGGTCAGCAATACGCTGCCCTGCCGTTCCTGATTGGGCAAAAACCCGACTACGCCGTCAAAGCGATTGACTTGCACAGGCTCTACGTGCAGCACCAAATGGGCGCGGTCGAAGCGGAAAAGCACGTCGGGCGGGCGCGTCAGCCGCAAAAAGGGCAGCGTTTTGAGCTGTTCCTCTGCCTGCCGCACGGCTGCCTGACTGAACAACTGCCCGGGATAGATGCTTAGCATGGTTTGCAGCAGCACGGGCTTAATCCCTCCCTGCCCTACGATAATCAGCGTATCAAAACGAATCAGCGTGCCGCTGCGATAGGTAATCCTGCCTTCCATGAGCCGATTTTCATTGACCCGCAAGTCGGTCAAACCGATTTCGGCAAAGGGGTAGCCGTTGTTTTCCGCATAGGTCAGCACTTTGTTTTGAATGGTCTGCCAGTCGGCGACGGTGGTTTGCCCCTGTGCGTTGAGGTAGCGATGCGCACCGACGGTCTGCAACAACTGCCTTACGGTGCTGTCGTATTGCAATTGCAGTTTTTCCGTGTGCGGCTGGGCGCGCAATAGCGGGGAAAGGAAAAGAAGGATGATTAAAATGCAGACGAAAGGCAGATAACACGGATTAATGCAGATGTTCAAACGGCAATTGTACATGTGTAATTCCGCCCCGACGGGAATGTTGGGTTATTTAATTTTTTCTTGCCCATGCCTGCTCTCTGATGCTTTCTGCCGTTCTTTCATCATTTGCCCATATGCCCGCAAAATCGGAAGGTTTTTCGCCGGGCTTGAATTTACCTGCAACAAAGGCATTTTCGGCAGGCTGTTCTATTTCCACAAAACCTAATGTAGAAAGGAAAGCAAGCAGTGCCAATCCTTTCTTATCCTTTTTTATGCGAACAATTGCCGTTTCTGTTTTCATAAGCGAAGCAGTTTTTTAAAACGCATCTTCCTTTCCGTCTCTTAACAAATATAAACCATTCCCCGCAAAAAGCACGGCGCGGAATGCGCTATCTTTGCGGTGTAAACTTGTAGGGATAGGGCATGTCCTATCCCTACAATACAATACAATAGAGGGACGTTGCCTGTCTGTTACACGTATTTATCTACATGTTGCTATTTCACAAGGTCATACATCAGTTCTCATACAAAACCCTTACAGGTTTTAAAAACTTCCTGTACGGATGCGCCCTGCTCATCGCGCTGACTGCCTGCACGGGCAACGGCAAGCAGGATGCACCCGCAGGCACGCTGCCGATGCCGAAAATGGCGGCTATCACTGCCGATATTCACTTGGCGGAAGCGGCGGTAGCCATGCAAGGGCTGACCTTTCAGGAAGCGCTTTCACGATACGACCGCTATGAGCGCGAAATCATGCGCCGCCACCAAACCGATACGGTAACTTATCGCAAATCGTATGAATTTTACGCGGGCGAAAGCAGTCGCCTTGCCGATTTGATGAAACTGGTAGCCGATACGCTCTACGCCCGACAAAAAGCCATTCAACAAAAAGATTCTTTATCTCAATCGCGATGATTGATACGCACGCACATATTTATTCCAAACAGTTTGACGGCGACCGCACCGCCATGCTGGAACGCACCTTTGCCGCAGGTGTTGAAAAAATTTTGATGCCCAACGTGGACAGCGAGTCCATAGAAGGCATGATGGCACTTGCCGCACAGTACCCCGACCAATGCTTCCCGATGATGGGGCTGCACCCTTGTTCGGTAAATGCCGACTTTGAAAAAGAACTGCAAATTGCCGAAGATTGGCTCAAAAAATATCCGTTCGTAGCCGTCGGGGAAATGGGCTTAGACCTGTATTGGGACAAAACCTATTTTGAACAGCAAAAAGAAGCCTTTCGCATTCAGGCAGAATGGGCGAAGGCATACCGCCTGCCGTTGGTAATTCACTGCCGCGAAGCCATGAAAGAAACGCTTGCCCTGCTGGAAAGCCTTGCCGATGAACGACTGTTCGGCGTACTGCATTGCTTCACGGGAACGGCGGAAGATGCCGCAAAGCTCTATGCCATGAATTTTCGCGTAGGCATTGGCGGCGTAGTAACCTACAAAAAAGGCGATTTGGCATCGGTAGTGGCGCAAATTCCGCTGGAACAAATCGTGCTGGAAACCGACAGCCCGTACCTTGCACCTCTGCCGCATCGCGGCAAGCGCAACGAAACCTCTTACTTGCCGCTGATTGCCGAAAAAATCGCGGAAGCCAAAGGGCTAAACACCGAAAAAATTGCGGCAGCAACAACAAAAAACGCTTTGCTTTTGTTCTTTGAACGACAACCGGCTATGGCTGCGCAATCTTCGGTAGAGATAAGCGGCTAAGCGTTTTTGAAGTATATTTGCGCAAAATTTCTAAAAGACTATGGCACGTGCGTTTCGTCAATTCGGTATCATCACTATTGTAGCTGTTTATTTGCTGATACTTGTTGGCGGCATCGTGCGCAGTACGGGTTCGGGCATGGGCTGCCCCGATTGGCCTAAGTGCTTCGGGCAGTGGATTCCCCCGACCGACATCAGCCAGCTTCCACCCGACTACAAAACTATTTTTAAAGTTCAGGGCAAAGAAATCGCCGATTTTGACCCCTTCAAAACTTGGGTAGAATACTTGAACCGCCTGCTGGGCGTACTCATCGGCTTGTTTATTTTCATTACGCTGCTGCTTTCTGCAAGCTACTTCCGCCGCGACCGCGCGGTGTTCTATGCCGTACTTGCGGCATTTTTGATGACAGGCTTTCAAGGTTGGTTAGGCTCGGTAGTTGTTTCAACCAATCTTGCACCTTTTATGATTACCCTGCACATGGTTGTTGCCTTGCTGATTGTGGCGGTGTTGATTTACGCCATTTCGCGGGCACACACGGGCGATGTGCAACCCGAAGAAGTACGGGAAAAAAATAAATTGAACTTAGTACTCGGCATTTGTGCGCTGATGGGCTTGTCGCAGATTGTGCTGGGTACGCAACTGCGCGAAGCCATTGACCACATTGCAGCTCAGATGAACTATCTGGCACGCGAAACTTGGATTGAACAAATCGGACTTCCTTTTTACATACACCGCACCTATTCGCTCGTGATTTTGGCAGCACACCTGTATCTGGTGTTTCTGTTGCGTAAAAACATTGCACAAGCGGGCACGTTATCCTTTTGGGCTAATGTTTTGGTGGGGCTGATTGCGGGTGAAATTGTAACGGGTGCCGTGATGGCATATTTTGCCATACCTGCCGTTATGCAGCCCGTTCATTTGCTGCTTGCCTCGCTCATGTTCGGTGTTCAAATATTGCTTGCACTTTTCTTGAACCGTGAGCACGTGTTCAAATCGGCTACTTTTCATTCATCCTTGTCCGCTTAAACGAACCGTTTGATGTCCACACAGACTATTGCAGTGCCAACTTTCACCTTCAAAATCAGACAGTACCTCATGCTTTTGAAATTCCGCCTGTCTGCGCTGGTGGTTTTTTCGGGGGCTTTCGGCTATCTGCTTGCCAATTCAAGCAACTTTAATTGGCTTTCGTTTACAGCCTTCTGTCTTGGCAGTTTTTTGATTACGGGCGCAGCCAATACCATCAATCAAATTATTGAGCGCGATTTGGATAAGCTGATGCGCCGCACTGCCAACCGTCCGCTGCCGACGGGCGCTATCAGCCCGCAAGAGGCAGGCATCTACGCCGCCCTTTTGGCACTTGCAGGAACGGCGTTGCTCATCCTGTTTGTCAATGCGCTCAGCGCCCTGCTGGGGCTTTTTTCGCTGATTCTGTATGCCTTTGTTTATACACCGTTGAAACAGAAAACCTCTGCTTCGGTATTTGTGGGTGCATTTCCGGGTGCATTCCCCCCGCTGATTGGGTGGGTGGCAGCCACAGGCAACATCAGCGTTGAGGCATTGGTAATTTTTGCCATTCAGTTCATTTGGCAGTTCCCGCATTTTTGGGCAATTGCTTGGGTAGCCGATGAAGACTACAAGCGGGCAGGCTTTAAAATGTTGCCCTCGGGCGGAAACAAAGACTCAAATACAGCGTTTTCTATTATGATTTACACGCTGTTCCTCATACCGTTGGGTATGCTGCCCATGCAGTTCGGCATGACGGGAACTGTTTCGGCTGTCATTGCCACTGTTTGCGGCATTTTGTTTCTGTTCCAAAGTTTTAACCTGATTCGCAAACTCAACGACAAGGCAGCGTTGAGCATCATGTTTGGCTCGTTTCTGTACCTGCCGATTGTACAAATCGCCTATTTGTTAGACAAAGTATAAAAATCCCATTCATATGGCAACACGCACCAATATAAAACCTGCAACCGAACAACCCGCCCCAACGCTGGGTATGCATCCCAAAAAGTTTGCGATGTGGTTGTTCATCGTAAGCATCATCATGCTGTTTGGCGGCTTGACAAGTGCCTACTTGGTACGGCGCGCCGAAGGCAACTGGCTGGAATTTGAACTGCCGAAAATTTTCTACTACAGCACCGCCGTTATCGTTTTGAGCAGCATTACCATGCATTGGGCATACATCAGCGCCAAAAAAGATGAGCTCGGCAAACTGAAAATTGCCCTTTGGCTGACTTTCCTTTTGGGGATGGTATTCTTGGCAATGCAATGGATGGGCTGGGTTGAGTTGGTGAATATGGGTGTTTTCTTTGCGGGCAACCAGTCTAACCCTGCGGGTTCGTTTCTGTATGTGCTTTCGGGGCTGCACGGCTTGCACCTGATTGGCGGATTGGTATTCCTGCTGTTGATTATTGTAGCCGCCGTTCGCTTGCAAATTCACGGCAAAGCGATGGTTCGCATGGATATGTGCGCTACTTATTGGCATTTTCTGGATTTGCTCTGGGTTTATTTGTTTGTATTTTTGCTGGTAAACGGAATTTGAAATAATTTTGGACGCAAATCAAATTGCGATTAACGCCTTAGAACACAACTGAAACGATATGTCCACTGTAACTGTATCAAAAAAACGTTCCATTTGGGATGGCGGTGTTTCACCGCTGAACGTAAGCTACGGCAAAATGATGATGTGGTTTTTCCTGTTGTCGGATGCCTTTACTTTTTCGGGCTTACTGATTACTTATGGTATGCTGCGCTATGCGCACCCTGCCTATGAAGGCGACCACGATAAGTTTACATTCTCTACCGAATATTGGCCTATACCGGAAAAAGTTTATGCCGCTATTCCTTTCATTGAAGGGCACTTTCCGCTGGTGTTTGTAGGTATCATGACCTTCATCCTCATTTTGAGCAGCGTTACCATGGTACTTGCCGTAGAAGCCGGCCATCGCATGGATCAGAAAGATGTTGAGAAATGGATGCTGTGGACTATTTTGGGCGGTATCGCGTTTTTGAGCTGCCAAGCTTGGGAATGGAGCCACTTTATTCACGGTGAAGCGCCGGGTACACTGATGCCTGACGGTACTATGTTTATGGGGGCTAATCTGATACAAAATCAATACGGGCCTCCTGCTTTTGCCGACCTGTTTTTCTTCATTACCGGATTCCACGGTTTCCACGTATTCAGTGGTGTAATGTTAAACATCCTGATTTTCTATCAAGTAGCAATGGGCGTGATGCAGCGCCGCGGCCACTATGAAATGGTGGAAAAGGTAGGTTTATACTGGCACTTTGTAGATTTGGTGTGGGTATTCGTATTTACTTTCTTTTATCTGGTTTAATCAACTCTTAAAAGGCATACAACTATGGCACACAGCGAAAACTTAACACCCGAAGAAGCACATAAGGCAAACGTAAAACGCATCTGGACTGTTACCGCTATTCTGGCAGGTATCACTCTCGTAGAGTTTGCTCTTGCTTTTCTGATGACTCCGGGGATAGCACGCAACATGATATTTGTGATTATGACCTTCATTAAAGCCTTTTACATCGTAGCCGAGTTCATGCACCTCAGACATGAAGTAAAAGCGCTTATTTGGTCTATCGTATTACCATGCGCATTTGTAGTATGGTTAGTAATTGCCCTGCTCACAGAAGGACGTTTTATATTCATGAAGTAATGTTACAGCCTGATAAACAGGTGTTTACATACTAACTATTTTGTTGTTTGATGAAAACCAATCAACTGTTAAAAGCCGGCGCACTTTTGTTACTGTTAGTGCTGCCGGCTTTGGCATTTCTATTTCTCAGGGGATTTGGTGAAAATGAGTTTGCACTGCCCATACTTAATCCCGAGTCGGGAGAATGTGCTCCCAACAAAGTGGATGATATTCACCGCATTCCTCCTTTCTCATTTATCAATCAGGACGGCCAACCTTTCTCCGACAAAGAACTGGCCGGTAAAATTTATGTAACGGACTTTTTCTTTACCCGTTGCCCCGATATTTGCCTCACAATGTCTTCCGAATTAGCCCGCGTGCATGAGGCCATGAAAAACTATCCGGAAGTGGTAATTCTGTCGCATACGGTAGACCCTGCTTTTGACAGTGCACAGGTACTCAAAGCCTATGCCCAACGCTACGGCGCTGATACCAAGCGGTGGATTTTTGTTACGGGTGACAAAAACGCTATTTACGAACAGGCGCGATGCGGCTATTACATTGCTGCCAAACCTGCCACATCGGATACGGAACTTGATTTCATCCACAGCGACAAACTTGTGCTGGTAGATAAGGAAAAGCGCATCAGAGGCTATTACAGCGGCACGCGCAGGGAAGACGTGGACAGGCTGATTACGGAAATTCAGGTATTGCTTGCCGAATACAAAAAATAGACAATACAGCAAACAAATCACTACTGAACCTGTTTAATCTTTATCACTTAGCATTTTTTTGAATCTATGGCTCTGCAAGAAATCGCCCCTAAGCAAGACAAGCAATATTTGGCCGCCATCGGTATCATTTCCGTATTGATACCCATTGTAGTGGCATTATTGCTGTTTGTTCCTCAAACAGGTAAATTAGGAGATATAGATGTGTCTATTCTCCCGCACATCAATGCATTGCTGAACAGTGCCACGGCTGCTTGTTTGGTAGTGGCTTATTTTTTCATTAAAAATCGCAATGAGGAAATGCACAGGCGACTAATGATGGCCGCCTTTGTTCTGTCTTCCTTATTTTTGGTTTCGTATGTTGTCTATCACTTTCAAGCGCCTTCCACTAAGTTCGGCGATACTAACGGCGATGGTATATTGAGCGAAATAGAACTGGCCGAGGCAGGAATTATGCGAGGAATTTATTTGTTTATCTTATTGACGCACATTCTGTTAGCGGCTGTGGTGGTTCCTTTTGTCTTGGTTGCTTTTTACTTTGCGCTTAGCAGGCAAATTAGCCGCCATAAGAAAATTGTGAAATTCACTTTCCCGATTTGGCTTTACGTAGCTGTTACGGGTGTGATTGTATATCTGATGATTAGCCCATATTACCTATGAAAAAAGTGATTGGCATTACTTTGCTGTTGATAGCTGCCATGTGGCTGCTGCCCGATGTGGCAGAAGCACAATGTGCCATGTGCCGCGCCACTGTTGAAAATAACGTAAGTACGGGTGCAAATAAAATTGGGAGCGGGCTTAATACGGGCATCCTTTACCTGATGAGCATCCCTTATCTGATATTCGTTGTGATTGCTTACCTGTGGTATAAACAAAGCAAGGTACAACAAGCCAAAAAAATGTTGCTGGCAGAGCAACTGCGCAATATTGGCGTGCGCCTATCGTAGCCGCTTGATACAAAGCACATAAGTGCAAGCATTGGTCGGCGAGAACAATATTTCACATCAATTATTCAAAATCAGACAGTTAAACCTGATAGGCTTCATAACCTGTCAGGTTTTTGTATAATTGAGCGGCATAGAACTGTGTTTAGGAATTCGGATAGGAGAATAAAAACTCGTGTAAATCCGCATTATCCGCCAAAAAAGAGTTGGTACTCACTCCATAAAGTAATAGAAAAAGCATCCCCGAAAGGATTTATGTTCTTCGGGAATGCTTTTGTACATATCTTAAAATACACACTTCTTTCCATTAAAAATTGCAAAACAGTACAGTGGTTCGTAGTTTTAGGTAACGGTTAATGTAGTTAATCGTCTGTTCACAAAAAACTTAAACCTCTACTTCTTATGAAGCAATTAAACTCCCTGAAAAGAGTGCTGACATTGGCCTTTTTTCTTTGCGTGCAATCGCTGTGGGCGCAGGAACGCGTTATCAGCGGGCGCGTTACCTCTTCCGACGACGGCTCGGGCATTCCGGGTGTGAATGTAGTTGTGAAAGGTGCTACCAAAGGCACTGTAACAGATGCCACGGGCAACTATCGCATTTCCATAGGTGCTGATGTGAATTTCTTGGTATTTTCTTCCGTCGGATATATCCGGCAGGAGGTGGAACTGGGCAACCGAACCACTGTGGATGTAGTATTGCAGGTAGATACCCGCCAATTGGATGAGGTGGTTGTTACGGCACTCGGCTTGACACAACAGAAAAAATCGCTGACCTATTCGGTACAGGAAGTGAAAAGTACCGAATTGTTGCAATCCCGCGAGGCTAATATTGTTAATGCGCTGAACAGCAAGGTGGCAGGGGTACAAATCATCAGCAATGCCGGAACGCCCGGTGCAGGTGCTTCTATCAATATCCGCGGGAAGAACTCGTTTACGGGTGCCAGCCAGCCGCTGTTTGTGGTGGACGGTGTTCCGATGAATAACGCATTCCGCGGAGGCAGCGGTTCAGGGGTGGACGTACCCAACCGTGCCGTGGATATTAACCCCGATGATATTGAAACCATTTCCGTATTGAAAGGCCCTGCTGCCGCTGCTTTGTACGGCATTCAGGGTGGCAACGGCGTAGTCCTCATCACCACCAAAAAGGGTGCAAAAAGCGACAAACGCACCACAACCATTAATTTCAACACTTCTTATGCTGTTGAAAATATCAACAAAGTATTCCCCTTGCAGCAGGAATTTGCACAGGGCAGCGGCGGCGTATTTTCCGATGCCCCTACACAGACTTTCCTGTTCGGGCCGCGCCTGAGCGATTTGCGCTACAACGGCATACCGGACGTACTCAGCCCGCTGGGCAGAATAGTCCCTGCAACTGACCCTTCTGCCCGTCAGGATTTGCTCGTGCGCCCTTTTGATAACCAAGGCAACTTTTGGCAAACGGGAACTACTTGGAACAACCACGTGAGCATTATGAGCGGCAACAAAGACGGCAACTTGTACTTCTCCATCGGCCATTTAGACCAGAAAGGCATCATCCCGAACAATACGTTTGGCCGCACAACGGTCAAACTTTCCGGCGAAACGGCATTGAGTGAGAAAATCCGCCTGTCGTCTTCGGCAACTTACACCCGTTCGGGTGGCAACCGCATCGGCCGCGGCGACAACTTCACGGGACCTGTGCAAGGTCTGTACCGCACTCCTGCCCACTTTGATATTTTCAACGGGCAACGCGACCCCCGCAACCCGATTGCCTACCAGTTCCCCAACGGTTCGCAACGCAACTTCCGCAACCGCAACCAGATTGATGCGACGAACCCTGCTGACCTTGCGCTGGGACCTGACAGCCCGCTTTGGACAGTGAACCAAAATGCTTTCATAGACGATGTACACCGCCTGAACGGTTACATACAACTCAACGGACAAATTCTGCCTTGGCTGAAAGCACTTTGGCGCGGTGGTGTGGATTTATTCTCCGATAACCGCCTGCAAACGTTCAACGTTGGCTCGTTTGGCGGTGATGGGCGCTATGGCCGCGTAGCCGAAGAAACCTATTTAGACCGCACTTTCAACTCCGATTTCGTGCTGACGGCCGAGAAAAAAGTAGGCGACTTCAACTTGACAGCCTTGGTAGGTCATAACCACTTTGCCACACGGTCTAACTACAACCGCATTGACGGCAACACCTTCAATCAGCCCGATTTCTTCAATATTTCCAATGCAACGATTTACGCCAATCCGCAGCAGTCATTGGTACGCCGTGCTACCTACGCAGCCTTTGCTAGCCTGAAAGCAGATTACAAGGACATGATTTTCATGGAATTGACCGGCCGTAACGAGTGGGCTTCTACCCTGCCGAAAGATAACAACTCGTTTTTCTTCCCTTCGGCAAGTTTGAGTGCCTCTCTGACCGATATGTTCGGTTTGCAGGATAACAAAACTTTTTCGTTGGGCAAAGTGCGCGTGTCGTATGCCAGTGCAGCACAAATTCCGGCGGCTTATGCTACGGAAACCTTCTTTTTCCGTGCCAGTGCTGTTAACGGATTCGGCAGCGGCATCAGCTTCCCTATTCAGGGTAGCAATATAGGCGGTGTAACGCTGAGCAACACGCTGGGCAACCCTGCTCTGAAACCTGAAACCAATAACACTTTTGAAATCGGTACGAACCTGCACTTCCTCAGCGACCGCATTACGCTGGACTTTACCTACTACAATTCTTTGAGCCGCAACCTGCTCACGCCGCTGCAAATTGCAGCATCTTCGGGCTTTACTACCCGCAACGTAAACGCAGGCGAAGTTCGCAACCGCGGTATTGAAGCCGTACTGACGCTGACTCCTCTGAAAAAAGACGACTTGCGCTGGGATATGACTTTCAACTTTACCCGCAACCGCAATGTTGTAGTGTCATTGCCCGAGGGTTTGGCATTTATTAACCTCCCCGGCTTCGGCACTATCTTCACCCCGCGCCTGATTCCCGGGCAGGAGTTTGGCGTATTCTACGGCACCGGGTGGCTGCGCGATGACCAAGGCCGCCGCATCATTGGCGACAACGGCTTCCCGATTCGCCAAGACAATATCCTGATTGGCAACCCTAATCCGCGCTACCTGTTGGGTATCCGCAATACGGTTTCATGGAAAGGATTGAGTTTATCGTTCCTGTTTGACATTCGCAAAGGCGGCGATGTATGGAACGGCACCGAGGCAGTTCTGACCAATATCGGTGCAACCATGCGCACCCTGCAACGCGGCGAGCAAGTGGTTTTTGAAGGCGTTCGCCGCGACGGCACACCGAATACACAGGCTGTAACGCTGACACAGCAAAACTGGTTCCAGCAAGACGGCCGCGCTACCGGTGCAGCCGGTGTGCACGAGCAGTTTGTGGAAGATGCCAGTTGGGTGCGTCTCCGCGACCTGACCATCGGCTACACCTTGCCGAAACCAATTGCCCAAAAGTTGAAAATGAAGTCATTGGATGTATCTGTTTTTGGCCGCAACCTGTGGCTGCTGACCAATTACAGCGGCGTAGACCCCGAAAACAACTTGTACGGTGTCAGCCCCGCGCAGGGTTTGGACTATTTCGGCAACCCGAACACCCGCAGCATGGGCATCAGCCTGAACGCTTCTTTTTAACAATAGAAAACCGCTAAACTTTTGAAAATCAACATGAAACGCAAGATATTCAGCCTGATTGCCGCAACAGCTCTAAGCATGAGCGCCTGCGACTTCGGCAATACGAACGTCAATCCCAATTCGGCAACCGATGCACCCATGAACGTGCTCTTGCCTGCCGCACAAGCCAACTTGGTATATGGCCTGCACGGCGATATTTCACAGTTTAACAGCCTGCTGGTACAACACCTGTCGGGTGCTGAAAACATTTACATCAGTATCGGGCAGTACGACCTGAATGCCAACGTGGCAGCCCGCGTATGGAACGGCAACCTGTATCCGGGCGCTATGCAAGATTTGAGCGTTGTCATTCGCAAATCGTTCCAAGAAAACTCACCGCACTACCGCGGGGTAAGCCGCATCCTGATGGCCAATGCACTGGGGCAAATAGTGGATTTGTGGAACAATGCGCCATATGATGAAGCCTTCCGCGGCAATGACCCGGTGAACCCTATCTTCACGCCGCGTTATCAGCCCGGTGCGGTGCTGTACGATTCGGTTAATGCACTGCTCAATAATGCGATTAACGACCTGAACAGCACTACAAGTTTTCGCTCGCCGGGGCGAGATGATTTGGTATATGCCGGTAACCGCCCCAACTGGATACGCGCGGCGCGTTCCTTGCAGGCACGCTATGCCAATCACCTAAGCAAAGTAGACCCGCAAGGCTCTGCACAGCGCGCACTGGCTGCCATTGATGCCGGAGCGATTACTTCCAACGCACAAGATGCCCGCATCGTATTCGGTACGGCCGTAAATACACCTTCGCCGTGGTTTGCAGCCCTGAACAGCAGCTTTGGCAACGGCTTCCGCCTTTCCACTTTTATGGTGAATCTGATGCAAAGCCGTCAAGACCCTCGCCTGCCGTTCTATGCACGCACAACAGCAGCAGGTACTTTTGTAGGCTCACCTGCCGGAGGCCCGCAAAACCTGAACGCATCGCTGCCCGGGCCGTATTTTAACCGCCCCGAAACACCCGCCAACCTGATTACTTATGTAGAAGTGAAATTTATTGAAGCAGAAGCCGCTTTGCGATTAGGTAATCGGGAGCGGGCAGCAGCAGCGCACAATGAGGCTGTACGGGCTTCCATCGCCAAAATGACCGCCCCTATTGCCACCGCAGGACTGACCACCAACACAGCAGCCAACAACGCCTACATAGCAACCTATGCCAGCGAAACCGCAGCAAGCATCTCTTTGGAGAAAATCATGACCGAAAAGTACATCGCACTTTTCCTCGACCCCGAAGCATGGACAGACTGGCGCCGCATGATAACCGCACAAACTCCCGGCGGTATCCCTGCCCTTACCATTGCCAATAATTCGCAAACCTTCACGCAAGGGCGCTTCCCGCGTCGCTGGCCGTACCCGATTACAGAGGTGCAGACCAACGGCGCATCCGTAGCAGCGGCCGGCCCTGCCTCCATCACCGACTTGGTGTTCTGGGACAGATAACAGATTAGCCTTGCAACTCCCTCCTTCCCGATAAATCATAAAGACTTATCGGGGAGGATATACAAAAGTGCAAGCGATTTTGCGAAGAAAATTTTGTTTAAATTGTTGAAAACAGGAGCACAAACATGACAGGTCTTCGTAACCTGTCATGTTTGTGTATATTGGCCTTCGCAAGGATTTGCAGCGGTTTAGAGAATTTACTTGCTTGTAAAAAAAACGCCTAACAATTCAGAAAATTGTCAGGCGTTTAAAGTGATCCCGCTGGGACTCGAACCCAGGACCCATACATTAAAAGTGTATTGCTCTACCAACTGAGCTACGGAATCTACTGTGCGCAAGAGAAGACTCGAACTTCCACGGGCTAACGCCCACCACCCCCTCAAGATGGCGTGTCTACCAGTTTCACCACTTGCGCGACTTGGGGTAGAAATTCTGTGATCCCGCTGGGACTCGAACCCAGGACCCATACATTAAAAGTGTATTGCTCTACCAACTGAGCTACGGAATCCTTACTTTTGCTTAACAAAGATTTACTATCAAATGTTTGACGGGCTGCCTTTGTTTTTTGCGCCCACAAAAGTATGACACGAAAAGCAAATGCAAAAGATTATCCGAAATATATTTCTTATTTTTTTTGTCAGCCCCGTTTTTTCGGGCATTTCTCTTGGGCAAAACACGCCTGATAAGTTGCTAAACCACGCCGACTCGCTGTATGCACAAGGCAAATACAAGGAGGCAGGCATTGCCTATCGGCAAGTATTGGAGCAGCACCGCAGCTACTCGCCGCAAATGCTTGCCAAAGCGGCCTTTATAGCCGAAGGCACCAACAACTACGATGAGGCTTTGTATTACCTCAACCTGCTTTATACCCGACAGCATAGCGAAGCACTCTATAATAAAATTACCGATTTGGCTGCCCGCTATGAATTGCCGGGCTATGCGGTGGCCGACGAAGAGTTTCTTGTCCTTGCTCTGCGGCGATACATCTACCTATGGGGCAGTTTGCTGATGCTCATGGCAGGTTTGCTGACGTGGTACATATTCCGCAGGTATCGGCGCAAAAAGACTTTTGGGGCAGTAGCTATTGTGTGGGCAATTGCGGCTGCATCTGTTATATATGCCATACAGACCTTTTTACACCGACAAAAAGCAATTATCCGCAGCGAAAAAGCGTTTATAATGAGTGCACCTGCTGCCGGTGCAGAGTTGATGTTTACCGCACAGAGAGGCCATTGTTTCAGAGTAACCGACAGCCGCGACATTTGGTGCCGCGTGCAATGGAACGACAAAACAGGTTATGTGCGCCGCAACAATTTATGGATGATAGAATAATCTTTTTTACATGCCGGAACTCGACGACATAGCCGTAGATAAAGAGATTTCAGAAATACGTTTGCTGCCCCTTGTGTTGATTATGATGCTTTGGGGCTTGCAAATGCTGCCTTATCAGGCAGACCTGTTATTGTTTGACCGTGAGCTGCTGTTGTGGATAACCTTTCTTACGTTGAGTTTATCGGCGCTTACGCTGCTGCCCTCTCTCAGGCAGTCTGCCAAGTTGCGAAGAAATTTATTGATGGCATATCAGGCCGTGCTGCTGCCTATGCTTGCCCAACAATTGTTTGCGCACGAATATCACCCACTTTTTTTGCTGATATACTTGTTTGGCGCATCCATAATAGCTTTTATAGCCCGCTATTCACGTTTGCGGCTATCGGCAGTGCTTGCATATGCTACCGGTATAGTGGCATTACACCCGATGATAGAGGCTATGCTCAACGAGCAATTGATGCTTACTTGGCAAACAGCGCTTATCCTTACGATAATTTGGAACGGGGCAATGTTTGCCATCAATACCAAAGTGCGTGAGCGGCAACTTTCTCAAACACTTCAATACCTGCAAACCATCCGTGAAAATACCCAAAAACAAAAAGAATATGCGGAGCAGCTCTACATTGAGCGGCTACACTTGCAAAATATTGTGGACAACGTAGATGTATTTGTGGCTTTGGTGGATAAAAACGGCATTGTTATACAAATTAACCGACCTTTTTTGGATTACATCGGCTCACACGGCGTATCTACGGATTTAATTGGCAAGCCCATTACGTCAATTGCTGTCAGCGAAGAGCGGCGGCGAGTTGTGGAAGAAAGTATCCAAACGGCACTCCAAGGGCAAATTGTTACCGGAGAACTTTACAACGATGAATCGGACAAATATCTCGTTTTGCGCTACTGCCCGATTAAAGACAGGAGTACGGGCGAAATATACGGTGTAGGGATTTATTACCGCGACATTACACAAGCCCATAAAGCACAACAGCAACTCAAATATGCCGGCAAGCAACTAAAAGCCATTTTGGATTCAATAGACCAAAATGTTTATCTGACCGACAAGCATGGCAGGATAATCAATGTTAATAAACGGGCACAGGAAGGTAATTTGGGGCTGAATCCTGCCCCTCCTGTCGGAGAGTTGCTTCTTAACAATATCAAAGAGGCCGAAAATCGCGAAAGTTATTTAAGGCATCACAAAGAGGCACTGCAAGGCAAAATCACGTCGGTTGAATACTACATAGCGCCAATTAAGCAATGGATGCAGGTAAAATATATGCCTGCATACGACCAAGCAGGCGATATATTCGGTGTGATTATAGTCGTTGCCGACATTTCGTTGAACAAACGCAAAGAAGAGGAACTATTAGATGCTTTGGCAAAAAATAAGGCAGCCCAAGCACAGTTGGCAGCGCGAGAAACCATGTACAGGCAGTTGCTGAACGCAAGCACCGACCAAATAGCTCTGAAAGATATCCATTCTCAATATTTGTGGACGAATCATCGGTTTAAGGAATTTTACGGCGAAGTGCCTGCTAATGACTCCGAATCACAGGAAAAAGAGTTGGCAGAAGACCGCGAAGTGCTGCTCAAAAAGGAACTGGTTACCTATGAGTATTGGGTGCGCAACCAATACAGCGAAAATCACCTGCTGCGTACCATCAAAGCACCTATTTGGAATCAGGAAGGCAAAATTGATAAAATCGCCGTCTTTTCAACCGATATTACCGAACAAAACGAGCGTATTCAGGCGCTGGAAGGGCTGATTAAGGCCTATCAGGAGTTAAGCGAACAGGAGCAAACAAAAGCCCGTGAACTTTCCGAAAGTCAGGCAACCATACAACTGCTGGCAGAAAATACCAGCGAATTGATTGCGCTGGCTCATGCCAATGGCTATTTGACATACGTAAGCCCTTCTGCCAAAAAACTCACAGGCTTTGCTCCCGAAGAAATGATAGGCCATACTTGGGCAGATTTTTTCCATCAGGACGACCTGATTAAAATACAGGAAGCAGCCGAAAGCCTTCGGCAAACACAGGCCGAACATACGCTTACGCATCGGATTCGCACTCGCAGCGGGCGATACATATGGCTGGAAACCATCTGGAAGTATATTTTAGATGAGAAAGACACCGTTGTTGCCATTCAAAGTTCTTCACGCGATATTACCGAGCGCATGGCAGCCGAACAGGCAGTACAAGCACTTGCAACGCGCTACCAGACCTTGTTCAACGCCAGCTACGATGCCATCCTGATTTTGAAAACCAATCCGTTGAAGCCTACGGACCTTACCGTGGTAGAAGCCAATACATCAGCCTACGAACTGTTGGGTTATTCAACCGAAGAACTGCGCGAATTGAATATTTTGGAAATAGAAAATAAAATTTCTTGGCAAGAACTGCGCAGACGTATCAAAACCTTCACCAACCGTCGTGAAATTTTGTTGGAAACCCGTATCTGCAACAAAGCCGGCCAATGGTTATGGGTAGAAATAGCCGCAATTCCTTTGCCGATAGGTGAGGAAGAATACCTGCAACTGACCATCCGCGATATCTCCCCTCGCAAACAGGCAGAAGAGGCCATGAAAGCCAAAGCCATTGCCGAAAAGTCATTGGAGTTTAAAAGTAACTTTCTTGCCAAAATGAGCCATGAGATACGAACTCCGATGAACGGCTTGCAGGGAATGACCTATCTGCTGCTGGGCACTTCGCTCGACGAACGGCAGAAAAAAATAGTGGACAGCATTCAAAACAGCACCAAAGGGCTGTTGGCCATCCTCAACGATATTTTAGATTTGTCTAAACTGGAAGCCGGCAAACTGACCTTAGAACTTGCGCCAATGGATTTGAGGCGCTGCATAGGCGAAGTACAGGATTTGTTTGACGCTGTCGCATTAGAAAAAAAACTGACGCTGAGCTATTGGGTATCGGACAATGTTCCGGCACTGATTGTATCGGACTACAACCGACTGCGGCAAATTATCAATAATTTGGTCAGCAATGCCATCAAGTTTACGGATGCGGGCACTGTTACCGTTACGGCAGAGTTATCCGAAGCCTTCGAGGAATACGACATACTGAAAATAACCGTGCGCGATACAGGCATAGGAATAGATGAAGCCTCTTTTGAACAATTGTTTGACAAGTTTTACCAAGGCAAACAACGAGCAGCAGGCGGCACAGGGCTGGGCTTAGCCATTTGCAAGGAGC
Organism: Rhodoflexus caldus; assembly: GCF_021206925.1. Taxonomy (NCBI): domain Bacteria; kingdom Pseudomonadati; phylum Bacteroidota; class Cytophagia; order Cytophagales; family Thermoflexibacteraceae; genus Rhodoflexus; species Rhodoflexus caldus. The sequence goes on from NZ_JAJPRF010000012.1 coordinate 37,365, forward strand.
TGGTAGAACTGCTCGGCGGCGAAATAGGGCTGCAAAGCAAATTGAACCATGGCAGCGAATTTTGGTTTACTTTCAAAGCATGGCACGTGCAGGCGCACCCACCCGAGCCGGAGCCCACAGCCAAACAATACACCTATCGCGCCATTAAGCCCATTCACGTGCTTTTTGCGGAAGACATAACGGTTAATCAGGAAGTTACAAAATGGATGCTGGAAGAAATCGGTGTGCGGGTAACTACTGTTTCCAATGGGCTTGAGGCTTATGAAAGCGCGAAATCTGCGCCATACGATTTGATATTGATGGATATCAACATGCCTGTAATGGACGGCATTACGGCCATGCAACACATCAAAACAGCGCTCAGCCCCTGTCCGCCCATTGTTGGTATGAGTGCCAATGCGATGGCAGGCGACACCGAACGTTTTATGGCACAAGGACTGGATGCTTACCTCACCAAACCGATTACCCCCGAAGCATTATATGAGATGTTGTATCGGTTCTTGCCTGAAAGTTTGGAACGAACAGCCATTACCGCACAAGAAAACCAAGCAGAGCAGGTAACAACCGATATGCCGCTGATGAACCCTTCGGTTATTGCGCATATCAAAAAATTGGCAGGCAATCATTCAGGAATGTTGCAGGGCTTGCTGGAAAGTTTTATTTTAGACATCGGACAAATCAGGGAAAAAATCAGCCATACCTATCTGCACGGCAATCACACGGAAATGGTAAAGGTCTTGCACACACTGAAAGGGCTTAGTGGTACAATTGGCGCTTCCCGATTGTTTGATTACAGCAATGCTTTATACGGACAGGCCTCTGCTGTTCCGCAATCGGTCAGCAGCGAGCAATTGGAGCAATTGTTTCAGTTAATGGATGCCACCTGCGAAGCTGTGCGAAGCGAGCATTTTTCACAAGTTCTGACAAAGTAATTTTTTAAACCTCATACAACTATGCAGCAAAACACGGCAACCCACCCGTTCAGATTATTTGTTATAGAAGACAACCGCACAGAAAGCATGTTGCTTCAGTTGGCATTGTCGGAAATCAAAAACCTGACCATCAAAACGTTCCCGACTGCTACACAAATGCTGGAACACCTGCCCGAACAACCCGATATTGTCTTAGTGGATTTAATTCTGCCCGATATGAGCGGCATAGAACTGATTAAGAAAATACAGGCATACAATCCCCATATTCGTATTGTGGTGGTTTCTGCACAACGCGATATAGACGTACTGGCAGAAGTGCAATCGTTGGGCGTATTCAACTATTTGGTCAAAAGCGAAATGTGCCTGACCTATCTGCATCAGGTAATTTCCGAACTCATCATATTGATGAATTATTATCGCTCCCAACAGGCCTGATATGAGTACTGAACACATTGAAGTAATCGTTATGGGCGGTTCTGCGGGCAGTATTCGTGCGGCAAGGAATATCTTCCAGTTTTTGGAAGTCCTTCCCGTGCCTATTCTGATGGCCTTGCATCGCCCCGCCAACGACCCCGATTCCAACTTGCGCCATGTATTGCAGAATGTCTGCAAGATGCCTATCATAGAGCCTAAAGCCACAACTCTGCCCCAGCCCGGGCATATTTATCTGGCACCGCCCGACCGGCATTTGGTTGTTGAAAAAAATCGCACCTTAGAACTTTCCAATAGCCCGTTGGTGCACTACTCTCGCCCTTCCATAGACGTGCTTTTTCTTTCCGCAGCCGATGTGTACGGCCGAAATGCCTTGGGAATTTTGCTGACGGGAGCCAATCATGACGGGGCTATGGGCATGAAGCTCCTCAAAGAAGCAGGTGGTACAACGGCCGTCCAAGACCCCGCCGACTGTATGATTGACACGATGCCTCGCGCTGCCATGGCGCTCACAACCATTGACCAAGTGTTGCCCGCCCAGCAACTTGCCGTGTGGCTCAATCAACATTTTTTACAATAAACCTTATTCCACCACTACCTTTTCTGTCTATGTTAATTTGGTTTTGGTAAAACCGATTACAAAAAATCTAATCAGCAATGATTCAAAAACAAACCCACTGCACCAACCGCTCGCAACCGCAGGTTTTCTAAAAAAACCGTTGAATCCTAATGGAATTACTAACTTTGCTCTTCAAATTTTTCAAAAGCGCAAATGGCAGCCGCAGAAACAAAGTACTTTATCCTCGATTTTGACAGTACATTTACCAAAGTAGAAGCCTTGGACGAATTGGCAGGCATAGCCCTCGATGGCTCACCCCTCCGCGAACAAATCGTCGAACAAATTGCAGACCTGACCAACCGCGGTATGGATGGCAGCATTTCCTTCCGCGAGTCGCTTGAAAAGCGCGTGGCTTTGCTCAATGCCAACCGCTCACATTTGGAGCGCCTCATCGCCTCACTTAAAGCCAAAGTTTCAGATTCGGTCAAGCGCAACCGAGCCTTTTTTGAAACCTATGCCGATACCATTCTGATTATTTCCAGCGGCTTTAAGGAGTTTATTGTACCTGTGGTTTCCGAATATGGCATCAAACCCGAAAATGTTTATGCCAACGAGTTTTTATTCGATGACAAAGGAAACATCATTGGTTTCCGCGATGATATTCCGCTGGCACATAACAACGGCAAAGTAACACAACTTGCCGAACTGAACTTGCAGGGTGAAGTCTATGTCATCGGCGACGGCTACACCGACTACGAAATGCGCAAAGCAGGCCTTGCCAATAGCTTCTATGCGTTTACGGAAAATGTAGTGCGCGAAAGCGTAACCGGCATTGCCGACCACGTTACGCCGAGTTTAGATGAGTTCCTGTACGTAAATAAGCTGCCGATGGCTATTTCCTACCCGAAAAGTCGCATCAATGTGCTTATTCTGGAAAATATCCACAGCGAAGCCACCCATATCTTCAAAGAAGAAGGCTACAATGTTGAAATTATCAACTCTGCGCTGGATGAAAACGAACTCTGCGAAAAAATTAAAGACATTTCCATCCTTTGCATCCGCTCCAAAACCAATGTAACGCGCAAAGTAATAGAACATGCCAATAAACTAATGGCAATTGGTGCATTCTGCATTGGCACTAACCAAATTGATTTGGAAGCCTGTCTTGAAAAAGGGATAGCGGTGTTCAACGCTCCTTACAGCAATACAAGGAGTGTTGTAGAGTTGGCCATCGGCGAAATTATTATGCTCATGCGCAACATGCCCGACAAGGTTGCAGGTATGCACCAAGGCAAGTGGGACAAATCGGCAACGGGCAGCTACGAAGTCCGCGGCAAAAAGTTGGGCATCATCGGCTATGGCAATATCGGCTCTCAACTGTCCGTAGTTGCCGAAGCGCTGGGTATGGATGTCTATTTCTACGACATTGTGGACAGGCTGGCCATCGGTAAAGCCCAAAAATGCCGCTCATTGCGGGAGTTACTCAATCTGGCAGATATTGTATCGCTCCATGTGGACGGGCGCAAGCAAAACCGCAACCTGATTGGTGCCGCCGAGTTTGCTGAAATGAAAGACGGTGTCATATTCATCAATTTGGCTCGCGGCGAAGTAGTAGATGTAGATGCACTGGTAAATGCCCTGCAAACAGGCAAAGTCCGAGGTGCGGCCGTAGATGTGTTCCCCAAAGAACCTAAGAACAACAAGGAAGAGTTTGTGTCTCCTCTGCGCGGCATGAAAAACGTACTGCTAACCCCTCACATAGGTGGTAGCACCATGGAAGCACAAATCAACATTGCCCAGTTTGTCCCCGGCAAACTGATAGAGTACATCAACACGGGCAATACTTTTATGAGTGTAAATTTTCCTAACATTCAACTGCCCGTACTGGAAAATGCACACCGCCTGATTCACATTCATAAAAACGTATCGGGTATTTTGGCGCAAATCAACAATGTGCTTGCCCGCCATCAGATTAATATTGTCGGACAATACCTGAAAACCAGTGAAAAAGTAGGTTACGTAATCACCGATATTGACAAAGCCTACAACAAGGAGGTGATTAAAGACCTCAAAGCCATTGAAAATACCATCAAGTTCAGGGTGTTGTACTAAGCTGTTTAGCAGTTCCTCAATCAAGGGTCAAATTGTTGATAGCCAATGATTTGACCCTTGATTGACTTGTAATTCCAAAAAATTTTGCGCAAACGCTCCCTCTGCGTGCATGGCGTTTAGGCCGACGACGCTCACAAAGAGTTTTAAGTACAAATTGGCTCAATTACATACTTGCCAACGCCCGACGGTCTGTTTTACCTGTTGAATTTTTTGGCAATTCATTGATAAATACAATTTGCTTCGGGATTTTGTAGCGCGCCAGCCGCCCTTGGCAGAAATCCAGCACTTCCTGTTCGGTAAGCATTGCGCCGTTTTGCGGTACGATGAATGCCTTACCGACTTCGCCCCATTTTTCATGCGGAATCGGGATGACCGCCACTTCGGCTATGCGCTCATGCTGCCGCAAAAAGTGCTCAATTTCAGCGGGATATACGTTTTCGCCACCCGAAATGAACATGTTTTTCTTGCGGTCCATCACAAAGAAATAGCCCTCTTCGTCGCATTTGAGCAGGTCGCCCGAGCAGAACCATTCGCCCTGAAAACTCTGTGTCGTTGCTTCGGGCTTTTGCCAATAGCCGGGCGTTACCGTCGGACCTTTGATAAGCAATTCACCGATTTCGCCCGTCGGCACTTCATTGCCTTCCTCATCTACCAGTTTCACTTCCACATAGAAATTGGGCTTGCCAATAGAACCTTTTTTGCGGATGGCATCGTCCTGATGCAGGGAAAACAGGTTGGGTCCCGCTTCGGTCATGCCAAACCCCTGCCGAATGGGGATGCCCTTGCGGTGATGCCATGTTTCAATTAAAGGGATGGGCATGGGTTCGCCGCCAACGATGAAATAACGAATCGCCGACAAATCCGCCTGCTCAAATTCGGGCGCATCCGCCATCATTTTGAGCATGGTAGGCACTGCCATAAAAATGGTACTTTTTTCAGATGCCAACACGCGCAGCACATCGGAAGCCTCAAACTTTTGCATCAGCGTAACCGATGCGCCATGATGCAGGAAGGGCGTAAGGAACACGTTCCAGCCCCCCGTATGGAACGGCGGCATACAAATAACCGTATGGTCTGCCGAGGTCAGGTCTAAGCGCAAGGCAGTGTTGATGCTGTTCCAAAATGCCATTTTATGGGTATACATCGCGCCCTTAGGGAAGCCCGTCGTGCCCGATGTATAGAGAATGAACAAAGGGCTGTCTTCCGTCGGCGGCGTAAAGTGCCACTTGCCAGCAACTATATCCTTAGACAGTATTTGCTGATAGTCTGTCAGCGTCAGGCGGTTATGAACGGCTTCATAATGAGGCTGTTGCTGCAAAAGCGGCAAATATTTTTCGGCACAAATCACCATTTGGGGCTGCGAATCGGACAGCAGATAGTCCAACTCACGCGGCGAGAGGCGATAGTTCAGCGGCACGAGGATTACGCCCGTTTTCTGCGCCGCACCGAACAAGACGACATATTCAACGCAAAAATCTAACAGCGCAGCCACGCGGTCGCCCGAGCGAATGCCCAACGAAGCCCACCAACGGGCAGTTTGTTCCGCCTGTTGATTCAATTGCCCGTAAGTCAGGCGTTGCCCTGTTTCGTAAGAGCTGACCGCCGTTTTATTGGGCTGATACATTGCCCATTTACCTATCCAATCGGTTGTCATAGGTCAAGGATTTTAAAGGTTTGAAAATACGGGGGCACATGCAGGGACAACGCATGCGTGTTGCACGTCGCTTGTCCCTACGCAATACGCGGTAATTTTACAACCTAAACGCCGCCGATGCGAACGACAACCCGCCGCCCGAACCTACGAAAAATACCAAATCGCCTTTTTTGACGATGCCTTTTTGTACTGCGTCGTCAAACACCATCGGGATGCACGCCGAGCCGGTGTAGCCGTAACGCTGCATGATGGTATGCGCCTTGTCTTTCGGCAGGTTGAGCCGCCCGAGCGTTTCCCAAATGCTGTTGATATTCAGTTGGGTAATGAAATATTGCTGCACGTCGGCAGGCTGTACGCCTATGCGCCCGCAGAGATGCCGAATCATCGCCGTCCATGTGTCGGGATTGATTTCTACGGGGAATTTTTTGACAAACTGCAACTGATGCGTTTTGGCTTGCAACACGGCTTCGGTTACGGGTTGGCGCGTGCCGCCTGCATAAATGCCCATCCAGTCGCAATACTGTCCCTGCGCAATCAGTTGCGAGGCTATGAAGCCTCTGTCGGTGTCAGCTTCTGCACCCAACACTACCGCACCCGCACCGTCGGCAAAGAGCGTAACGGTTTTTTTGTCGCGCTTGTTGAGGTGCTTGCTCATGGCATATGCACCTACGACCAATATTTTTTGGTACTGCTCATCGGCGCGGATGTATTTGGCGGCTACGTCCAGTGCGGTTACGAAGCCTGCGCAGGCACTGTTCAAATCAAACGCCCCCGAATTGACCGCCCCGAGTTGGTACTGCAATTTGGAAGCCGTAGAAGGCGAAATATATTCGGGCGTATCGGTTGCTACAATAATCAGGTTCAGTTCTTCGGGCGATACGTTGGCGGCTGCCAGTGCTTTTTGCGCCGCTTGCAGGCACAAATCGGACGTTGCCTCATCATCGCGACACCAGCGGCGTTCGTAGATATGAACGTTTTGTTCCAACCAAGTGGCTACGTCTTCGCCGAGCAATTCGTTGAAGTAACTGTTGGGCAATACCCAGTCGGGGGCATAGCTGCCCGAACCTAAAATAACGGCATTGTTCATGTTTTTTGAATTTAAATGTTTGGGGATTGTAGAGACGCGATTAATCGCGTCCCTACGTTATCAATCGCACCCGATGCGATTACAACGTCGCGCCGCCGTCCACGCTGATAACCGCCCCGTTGATATAGGCAGCCTCATCGGAAGCCAAAAAGGCATAGGCATTGGCGATGTCTTCGGGTTGCCCCATGCGCCCCAGCGGCACACGCGAGGTGATTTGGTCTAAAATTTCCCGCGGAATGGTTTTTACCATATCGGTAGCAATGAAGCCCGGCGCTACGGCGTTGCAGGTAACGCCCTTTCTGCCCAATTCTTTTGCCCACACTTTGGTCATCCCGATAACGCCCGATTTGGCTGCCACGTAGTTGGTTTGCCCGAAGTTGCCGTACAGCGCCACTACCGACGAGGTGTTGATAATCCGCCCGTAGTTTTGCGCCGTCATGTATTCGGAAACAATTTTGCCGCAATTGAATACGCCCGTCAGGTTTACGTCAATGACTTCTTGCCACTGCTGGGGTGTCATTTTTTTCAGCGAAGCATCGCGGGTAATGCCTGCGTTGTTAATCAGAATGTCAATGCGACCGAAGGCAGCATGTACTTCTTTGGCTGCGGCTTCTACGGCGGCATAGTCGGCGGTATTGACTTTGTAAAACGCCACTTTTGTGCCTTTGTCCGAAAGTTCGGCGGCAAGTGCCGCGCCTGCGGTTTCGTTCATGTCCCAAATGGCAATGGCTGCACCTTCTGCGGCAAATTTGTAGCAGGCAACTTTCCCGATGCCGGCAGCCCCGCCCGTAATCACGGCGACTTTTCCTTGTAATTTCATGTTTGGTTACGATGTTTGATGGATGGTTTTTTCAACCTGACAGGTTTCTAAAACCTGTCAGGTTTAGAAAAACGGTGAAAAACTTATTTCTTGCTGCCGATGGCAGGGATGTTCACTTTCAATTCCAAGCTGTACAGGCGACCAATAATCGGCGAAGCTACAAACTCATACACACGTGCGTTGAACAGGTTGGTAATTTGCCCCGAAAGCGTAACCACTTTGCCGAAGCGATAACCTGCCGATACGTCCACATTCACAAAACCGCCCAGCGGGCCGTAGTTAAAGGTACGACCGAATCGCGCATTTTCGCGAATACCCAATTCGGGGATGGTTTCAGAAGCTACGTTGATGCCTGAAAAGAAGTTGTAACGCTCTACCCAACGCGTAAAGATAGAACCGAACCATTTGCTGCTTGAATAATTCAGTGCTACGCTTGCTTTGTTGGCAGGGGTGTTAATCGGCAAGTCCAAATCCGTTACGCGACCGTCTTTGTTGCCGTCGTTGGCGGGGTCGTTTTTATCTAAGCTGTAACCGAACCAGCTATAGTTCAGTGCAGCACTCAATTGAGGGGTAAAGGCATAAGTAACGCCTAAGTCAGCGCCGTAGGTTTGAACGTTACCGAAGTTGAGATAGGTCAGTACCAGAGGTGCGCCCGTGGCAGGTGTGCCGGGTATTACCTGATTCATCGGTACGCCGCCGCGCTGCGTTACGGTGCGTCCGTTGGTGGCAATGTTCAGCGCAGGGCTGAGGAAGTCACGGGATGTGTTGTGATAAGCGTTTACGTCAATGAACAGATTTTTGCCGATGGTTCCTTTGTAACCCACTTCAAAAGTGCTGATTTTTTCAACCTTCAAGCCGGGGATTTGCGTACCGTCGCTGAGAGTGTAGCCGCTGCCGTTGCCCAGCAACAAACCGCCAAAGATATTGGCTTCCAAGTTCAAGATGGTAGGGGCTGAAATACCTTGTCCGTAGGTAATGCGGGCAGTACCGCTTTTAAAGGTTTTGGTAATTGCCGCTTTGGGGATGAAGTTAAAGCCGTACAAATCGTGATTGTCGGCGCGGGCTGCCACGGTCGCTTTGAAGCCGTTGCCCAGCGAACGGTCAATTTGTGCGTAGAAGCCTACTTGGTCAATCACGATTGCACCTTTGGCATCCAGCAGATAGGTGTTATAGCTCTGCGCAATATCGCGTTGGAACTGCGTACCTACGACTACGTCAAACCCTGCAAAGTTGTTGTTGTACTGCACCTCACCGTTCCAGCGGCGCGAATCGTCGCGGAAAAGTGCACCGCGATTCAAGGCTACGCCAATGGTAGGTGAAATACCGAACCATTGCTCATTCATCGCACGACGGCGGGCTTCTGCCTCAGGGAATCCTGCATCGCGGAACGAGATATAGTTTTGCGTGCGTTGGTTCATGGCATAGGTGTCATCAGTTTTAGAAATGGTGTGATACACCTGTGCAAACACACGCGGCGACACATAGCGCAAATGCAGGTAATGAATTTGCCAATCTTTGATTTGGTTGCGTCCCGCGTTAGTTACGCCGATGTTGTTGCTGTTGCTGCCGCCGTATGCCAAAATCAAATCTGAGTCGTCAGTGATAGAGTAGTATAAGGCTGCTTCACCGCGTAAACTGTTGAATCTTCTATCTAAATCCAGTTCGGGAATAGCAGTAAATCTTGCTGGAACAGCACCGCCCGTGAAGGTTGGGAAGGCAGTATTGTTGAAATAAACAGTGTCATTGTAAGCAAATTCTTCACCTTCGGTATATTCGGCTGATAGTTTGAAGGCAAATTTTTTGCTCAATACCTGTGCATGGCGCAAGCGGGCTGTCATTACACTTTGGTTGCCTACGCCCAGCGCAACGGTTGTACCTTGCGAGGTGCGCGGGTCTTTGCTGATGGTGTTCACCAAACCGTTGTGCGCGTTAGGGCCGTACAAAGCCGAAGAAGGGCCTAACACGATTTCCACGCGCTCTACGTCTTCTTTCACTACGGTACTAAGCGCGCCGAGCGGCAAGCCTGTTGCAATCAGCGTAGAAAGCCGACCGTCGTTCATTTGCAGGTTTTTGGGGTTAAATGCCGAGTTGAAACCGCGTACGTTGATACCCACACCCAAAACGCCCGAGCGCACATAGTCCACGCCTTTCTGACGCGCCAGCAGTTCGCCCACGTTGAACGAAGGCAGTTCGCTGATTTCTTTCGCACCGAAAGTAACGATGGTGGCAGGGGCTTCGGTGAGTTTTTCAGGGCGACGCGAAGCGGAAATAATCACTTCCTGACCTACCAGCGCGCCTTCTACCATGGCAACGTCCAAAGTAGTGGTCTGCCCTGCCGTAACGGTAACGGTATGGTCTTGGGTCTCATAACCGATGAACGAAATGCGCAATTTGTACGTGCCGGGCTTGATGCTGATGGAATACTTGCCCGTGGCATCGGTTGTGCTGCCCGTAATAGAGCCGACCACAATCACCGAAGCACCGATGAGCGGTTCGTTGTTTGTCGTAACAGTGCCCGTAATGGTACCGTTTTGTGCCCATGCCTGCACCGCACCGAGCAGCAGGGCAACCGCGAGTAGAAAAGTTTTCATCATTTTCATGTTTTTACTTGATTTTCAAAGGTTTGTATAAATTGATTTTCTGTTATTTCGCTGAATCTACTGTTAGGGATTGCCCTGTTAGCAGTCGGCAGACCCTAACAGCGGTTTATTGCGGTTTATTCAAAAACTGCCGAATTTCTGCCGCTACTGCCTGCGGTTTTTCAAAGGTCAGCAAATGCCCCGCTTCGGGAATCATCACCAAGCGGGCATCGGGCAGTGCCTTTGTGCCTTCTTCGGCTACTTGTTGCGTGGTTAAGTCCTTGTGCATCAATCGGTTGGGAATCAGCATATCGTTCGCCCCGAACAGCACCAGCGTTTTTTGGCGGATATTGGGCAGTTGCTCTCTGACGGGATGGTCTAACATGCCCTTTACACCATTGGCAACCGTTTGGCAATATGCCTCAAAGCCATAGCTGTTGCGCATCGCCAACCGTTCCTGAATCAGTTGCTCTGCCTGTGGCGGCATTTGAAAGAAGTTGGCTTCAAAGCTCTTGCGGATTTCTTCCTCACCCTGCTTGGCGAAAAAATCGGCAGTGGCAAAGGACTTCATCGCATAGCCTTCCGTTGCGCTGAATGTTTCAAAACCTGCGGGGGCAGCCAGCACCAACGCCGCTATTTTATCGGGTGCTTTCAGTGCGGCAACCATTGCAATTTGCCCGCCCATGCTGTGCCCTGCCAGCACAACGGTTTTGAGCTGCAAAGCATTGATGAGGTGCAACACCGCATCGGCGTAAAAATCCATGAAGTCATCGGCTTTGAATTCGGCACGCGACGACTTGCCGTAGCCGGGCAAATCAACCGCAATACATCGCACCGAACCTTTCAGCGAGTCGGCAACGGCTTCCCAATGTTTCAGGTAGCCGCCCAGCCCGTGGATGAATACAATTGCCGTATCGCCTGCGCCTTCGTCGGTATAAGCCATTTTATAGCCTTTCGGATATTCGGTTTCTTTCACGGCGAAGGCATACTGCGGCGCAAAAGGCGGACGCTTGTCGTTGGCGCTGTCCCAAGCAAGTTCCGCACTGCCACCGCAGGCGGCGAACAGGACAAACAGCAAGAAAAACGGGATGAGTTTCATATGGGTTGTCGGTTTGTTTTTTGGGTTTTTTTAGAATGCTGATAACAGCGGATGACGCGGATTTACACCGATTTTTTTTCGTGTACGGACAGGGCATGCCCTGTCCCTGCCCAATACAACACCCCCGCCACCGCCACCGCCGACAGAATCGCCAGCGCGGCGGCAATGCCCGGGTTGCGCACGGGTGCTTCCATGTAGGGGGTAAGCCTGCCGTAATACACCGCAAAATGCACCACCGTAGCCGTTACCGCACCTGCCACAGGCACACGCAGCGGAACGTTTTTAACGAATGTGCCGAACAAAACGGGTACAAAAGCCGCCGAGAAATACGCATACACGCCGTTTTGTGCAAAAATGCCTACGCTCAAATCGGGTGCAACCAACTGCTGCCACGATACCAGCACCGCCAGCACGCCCAGCACCACAATCACCAAGCGGTTCAACAAAATAGCGGGAATCAACCCTTGCGGATTTTGCTCATCGCGGATGAGCCACTTGCCCGCCAACGGTTTGAGCAAATCGCTGCTGATGGATGTAGAAAGCGACTGAATCAAGCCTTCCAGCGTGGACAGCCCTGCGGAAATCAGCCCCAACACCACAATCAGCCCCACATACACGGGAAATTCGCTCACCACGTAGGCGGAAAGTATGCCGTCCAGAGGTACAGCCTGACCGTTAATGGTCAAATCGGGGAAGCGCAGGCGAGCATATAAGCCCGCAAATACCACGAAGAAAAACAAGATTTCCACCAGCACGCCCGTTAGCAAATAGCGATTCACGTCTTTATCGTTTTTGAGCAACAGCGAGCGCGTAATGATGTGCGGCTGACAAACAATTGCCACCCCTACCACCAATTGGCAAAATGCCACCTCAAACCAATCGCGGAACAGGTAAGATTGCGGGTTTAGCGGCGCGGTGAGCAGCGGGTCAATTGCCGCGAGCTTGTCCATGAAGCCCTTCACGCCTGCCGAAAAATGCTCATAGCCCGAAGTAAGCAATATAACGGCAACTGCTATCATCAGCAGCGCCTGAATCATGTTCGTATAAACCATGGAATTAGCCCCGCCAAACATCATGTAACCGAAAATAAAAACCACGATGCCAATCAGCACGGGCAGTTCGGGCAGGTTCAGCGTTTGCGAAATGACCTTGGTCAGCCCCACACAAATCAGCACAATAAAGGTGAGCAGCAACAGCGACAGCACGGCAAAAAACATGGCAAAAGCAGGGCTGCCGTAGCGCGTGCCAATCCATTGCGCCATGGTGAGTGCCTTTACGCTCATGCCCACCTTGCGAAAACCTTTGGTGAGAACAACCAGCGAAACCAGCGCCCCCAGCGGCAACATCACCGCCATAGAAAGTACGCCGCTGATGCCGTAAAAAGCCACAAAACCCGGATTGATGATGAATGTGGCGGCAGAGGTCATAGAGGCAGCCAGCGAAAGCCCCACCGCTACGGGCGAAAACAACACGCTGCCCACCGCATAGTCGGAAAGGTTGGTGATTTTACGTGCGCCGCGCACAACAAAAAACAGAATCAGCAAGGCATACGCCGCTATACTGACCCAACCGGCAATCACTAATTGTTCGGAAGCAAGTTCAGTCATTTCATTTTCAGATTTACCGACGGTGTCTGAGGCATTTTGGAACACGAATTTCACCGTGTATCATGTAGGGACAGGGTGCGCCCTTGCCAATCAACATCGTACGATACCGAAAATAGAAAAACGAAAAATACCGTGCTTTTAAAACTTGCCAACGGCAGCTTGGGGCAGGCGAACGGCGGCAATTTTTGGGGTGAATGAATGGGCAGTGAGCTAAATTTGCACATGCAGGAACAGGAAGAACGCAGCGAACTAATGGAAACCATCCGCAACCTGCCCCCCGCACCGGGGGTCTATCGCTACTACAACGCGGCGGATGAGTTGATTTACGTAGGCAAGGCAAAAAACCTGAAAAACAGGGTGAGCAGCTATTTTGTCAAATCTAACGACAAAAGCCGCAAAACCCGACAATTGGTGAGAGAAATTCGCCGCATGGAATATACCGTCGTCAATTCAGAATTTGACGCGCTGCTGTTGGAAAATAATCTCATCAAACAACACCAGCCGCGCTACAACATCCTGCTGCGCGACGACAAAACTTATCCCTACCTCTGCATTACCAACGAGCCGTTCCCCCGCCTGATTCCGACGCGGAAGCGCATAGAAGGGCGCGGTACTTACTTTGGCCCTTACGCCAGCGTAAAGGCAATGAAAACCGTTTTGGAGTTGGTGCGCCGCCTCTATACCATTCGCACCTGCAAATATGCCCTTACGCCCGAAAACATCGCCCGCAAAAAGTTTAAAGTTTGCTTGGAATACCACATCAAAAACTGCAAAGGACCTTGCGAAGGGCTGCAAACCGCCGCCGATTACGATGCCGATATGGCGCAGGTTTTCAACATTCTGAAAGGCAAGTTGGGCGTTGTGCGCAACTATTTCCGCGAGCAAATGATGGAAGCCGCAGGCAGGTTGGCATTTGAAGAGGCGCAGGTTTTCAAGGAAAAGCTGGAAGCGCTGGAAAAATTCCAAAGCAAGTCGCTGGTGGTCAATCCCGATATTTCCGATTTGGACGTGGTTACCATTACGACCGACGAAAAATACGCCTACCTCAACTATTTGCACATTGAACACGGCTGCATTATCCAGACCAAAACCGTGCATCTGAAAAAGAAGTTGGACGAAAGCGAAACGGACATTCTCTCATCCATGATTGTAGAGTTTCGGCAGCAGTTCCGTTCCGAAGCGCCCCGCGTGATTACCAACGTTGCGCCCGATATTGATTTTGAAGGCTTTGAGGTGATGGTGCCCAAAATAGGCGACCTGAAAAAGTTGGTGGAATTGAGCTACAAAAACGCCATGTTCTACCGCAAGGAAAAAATGCAGCGCGACAGCGAACAAAAAGAGCAAAGCAAGCGCGTACTTGACCGCCTCAAAGCCGATTTGAACCTGCCCAACGTGCCGATGCACATTGAGTGTTTTGACAATTCCAACTTGCAGGGAACAAACCCCGTGGCGGCGATGGTGTGTTTCAAAGGCGGCAAACCTTCCAAAAAAGACTATCGGCATTTCAACATCAAAACCGTAGAAGGTCCGAACGACTTTGCCTCTATGTACGAAATCGTAACGCGCCGCTACCGCCGCCTGCTGGACGACCACAAAACCCTGCCCGACCTGATCGTGATTGACGGCGGCAAAGGGCAGTTGAGTGCCGCCTGCCAAGCTCTGAAAGACTTGGGCATCTACGGACTTGTCCCCATTGTGGGCATCGCCAAGCGTTTGGAAGAAATTTTTTACCCCGAAGATGAGTTGCCGCTGCTGATTAACAAAAAATCGGAAGGGCTGATGCTCTTGCAACGCATCCGCGACGAGGCGCACCGCTTCGCCATTACCTTCCACCGCGACCAGCGCAGCCGCAAAAGCATTGTGAGCCAATTGGAAAATATCCCCGGCATCGGCAAGCAAACCGCCGAAAAACTGCTTGCCAAGTACCATTCGGTAAAAAAAATTGCCACCGTGCCTTTTGAAGAACTTGCCGGGCTTATCGGCAAAGACAAAGCGGCAACGGTTTTGAAGCACTTGAACAGTTGAGGCAGCAAAGTTGAAATTTTTGGCAAAATTTGTGTATTCAGCGTTCTAAAACAGCAGATAATGACACCCGAACAGGCGGAGTTGTGGCAAAAGCTCAAATATTTTGAGATGGACGATGTAAAATCGGCCTTGCCGTTTTCTGCGCGACTGGCACGCGACAACGGCTGGACACTTGATTTTGCCCTTCGCGCAGTGGACGAATACAAGAAATTTCTGTTGTTGGCAGCCACGCTGCCACATCCGGTAACGCCCTCCGATGAAGTAGACCAAGTTTGGCATTTGCACCTGCTCTATACACGCAGCTACTGGGACGAGCTTTGCGGGCAAATTCTCCGAAAACCTCTGCATCACGGCCCTACACGCGGCGGCAATGCCGAGCGCAACAAGTTCAACGATTGGTACAACTACACGCTGACAAGCTACCAAACAACATTCGGCCATGCTCCGCCCAAAGATATTTGGCCGCCTGCCGAAATTCGTTTTCGTTTCATTAACTTTATGAGAGTCAATGCCGATACGCATTTTATCATCCCTAAAAAGCATTGGTGGTTGCTCCTCAAAAACCAATTGAAACGATTATGGCTGCCGCGCTCGTAAATTTCAAAATGCTGCCCTCGCTAACGCCTGCGGAATCGCTCGTATTGCTGCACGGTAAAGAAGCAGACTTCAAGCGAATGCTCAAACTGACACTGATGGACTTGCTGCTGAAAAAAGTGCTTGCCATCAAGCCCGCACCTGCCACAGGACATGATGAAGCACCGACGGCAAATCTGTACGTACAGCGAGGCGAGCACTATGCCGACTATCGCCCGTTTGCACATGAGGAGATTTACACCGGTCATTTTTCGCGCGAACCCAATCGGGAAATTTTATTAGCCAACTTGATTAAGTTAGCGCGTGGAAAGGCAGCAAACCCTGCTTATTTGCGGCAACAGGTGATGAAAACTCCGCAACTGCTTACGGCTTTTGAACGCGGGTTTTGGGCAAGGCTGACGGATAAGGTCAAATATACCGAAGAAGGAGCACTGAAACGAACCTATGCCGCCACGGAATTACAGGAACTGACCCATATGTTGCCTGACCTCTATCATACGGACAAGGCGACAGCAAAAAAACTGCTGCAACTGCTGCACGGCAACTTATTCCTTACCGAGGCTATTGACCACCATTTGCTCGTGCTGTTAGATGATGAGTTAAGCCGTTTGTTTGAGCGCGAAAGAACATCGGACAACAACGACTTACTTTACATGACCGATGGTTTTGACTTTGACTTTGACAGTTCTTTTGATGATGGCTTTGGCGGCAGCTCCGACGGGGACTCCTATGGCGGCAGTTCTGATGATGGCGGCTCCGACGGCGGAGGCGACTCCGGCTGTGGGGGTGGTTGCAGCGGCTGCGGCGGCGGGGATTAAATACGGCATAAAATCTTGGAAAAGTTCCAATTTGATTCACGGTTGCGCACGAATCCATTGCCAATCTAACCATTTTATACAGACAATACAGCAGAGACAGGTCATACACTGCCCTCTACTATCCTACTCCTGCAAGTCGGTTTTGTCTAAATATTCAGACCCTCCAATTGGCATGGCCGAAAACGCGCACCTGCATTTTTTTGTCGGTCGTTTTGCAATAAAAAAGCCACCCGAAAACGGGCGGCCTTTTAAATTCCATTGTTCGGAGCAGGATTACTCGGTTTTGCTTACTACGCCACCTTTCATGCTGTCCACTTCTACGGTGTATTTATCGGCAGAACCACGCACAATCCAGCGCACTTTAACGGCATAATTACCGCCGCCAAAGCCACCAAAACCACCGCCACCGCCGCCTGTGCCGGTCAGTGTGCCGGGGATATTGGGCACTTCAATGGTTTGCGGGTTGAACTTCTGTTCGCGAGTCAGGTTGAGGTCTGCATCGTCCACAATCATGCCGCTGATAACCTGCGCATTTTTCAACGTGATATAATCGGGACGCTCAATTTTGTAGCGCACATCATGCGAAGAGTGCGTAGGCATGGCACGGGTGTTAATAATGGTAGCCGTAACCTCTGTTAAACCTCCGGGCAGTTTCTTAGATTTAATTTCGGCAATCTCAATTTTGGGCATGTGGTAGGCGTGCAACAGCGTGAAGGCCATGTTGCGGTGGCCTTCTTCTTCCAACATAAAGCCCGGCGTATTGCGGACGTTGTTTTTCTTGCTGCCACCGATTTCAATATCGCCGTATTGCGGGTGCTTGTAAGGCTTCCATTTTACATACGCATCGCCAAAGAGCAGGTATTTATCAAACTCATTGAACTCGTCGTTTTGGAAACGGCCTTCCGTAGACCTTTTGTTGAACAGGCGGTAAGAAGTGTTGATTTCGTTGGAGAAAGTAAAGATACCTCTTGCCAGCGCCAGCCAATCAATCTCACCACCGTAAACGGTGTACAAATCTTTCCAGAGCACGTAGTAGTTATAGCCCGGAATCATTTTTTCGCCCTGCTTGCCAATCAGGTCATAAACGGCAATGTCGGATTGTGTGTAAAACCCTTGGTCTTCCTCAGCACCGGGGCCGCGCAGGAACATACCGCCAAAGTTGTGGTAGCTCTGTGCGCCTGCAATATTGCGATGGTTGTAGATGAAGTTTTTCACATTGCGGGTTTCAACCAGCGTGCCGGGGTAGTAGAATGCACCGTTTTGCACATAGTCCGGTTGCCAGCCCCAGCCCCAGTCGCGGTTAGGGTCGTAAGTACCGGGCAGGTCTTCGTTTACGCGACCGTCGCCGTCATTGTCAATGCCTTCAATGCCCAACATCTCATACTCGCCCGGCTCGTCGGCTTTTGCGGGAATCATGCGGGCGGGATAGTTCGGGTCTTCTTTCCAGCGGCCTGTAGGCGACTTGCGGCGCATCATGGTAATTTCGCCGTCGCCGTCTAAGTCGTCGTAACCGTCTTCATCAACGTAGCCGTCGCCGTCGTCGTCTAAGGCAACCAAACCTGAACGGGATGAGTTGGCAGTGTTGGGTTTAAACAAAAACTGCTCTCTCGAATCGGGGCTGAGCGTAGGCAGGATGTAGAAAATGCGGTCTTGCAGCATTTCGGTGATGAACTCCACTTTGCCGAAGCTCTCAGCCAGATACCATGCAGTGTACATGGCAAACTGTGTACCCTGCAACTCGTTGGCGTGGATGCCGCCATCAATCCAGAATCCCGGTTTGCGGTCGGCGTTGCCTTTTTTGTAGTCGGTGATGGCCAGCACAATCATGTCGCGGCCTTGTGTGGACTTCCCGATGTTCTCAATCTTTACCAGATTGGGGTAAGCCTTCACCAATTCCTGCGAAAGTTTCATGATGCCGGCATAGTCCATGTAGTAGTTCCATGCCCATTTTACTTTCGGGTTAGCGGGCGTACCCAACGCGCGCATCCCTGTCAGGTCGGGGTCGGTTTGTGAAAAGGCAGCCATCTGTACGCCAATACACAAAAGGGCTGCGGAAAATATTTTCTTCAACATTGGTTTCTTTTTAATTTGTCAAACGGTGTGAATGATTTAAACCCTGCATTGGTTATTTGAGCGTTACTTCGGTGGAAGCTACGCCTGCCGTAGGGCATCCTGCCTGAATGGTCAGTTTGCCTGTTCCTGAAATCAGCCAAGTGTATTCTTCTGCTTCACCGGCAGCCAGCGCATTGCGGAGAATAATTTTACGGCCTGAAACAATGCTTTGACCATTGCCTAAGAACAGTTCTGTTTTTACCTTCTTCACCCAGCGCACACGGTCGCCCATATCGGCATAGGTAGGCAGCAAACCTTTGTTTACCACTTGCAGCGTAATGCGGTTCAGGCCGTTGCCCAACGATTCGGTTCTGACGTTTACAATCTGAACATCAGGCATTTGCATACCTAATCCTGCAATAAACTTCAAGTGCTTTTCGGCTGTTTCGTTTAGGTAATTTACAGGAGGGTTCAATTTTGCATAAGGTGCAATACCACCCACTTCGGCTTTTTTATCAGGGAAATCAGGATGTTTGATTTCTTTCCACTCTACGAACACATCCGTGAGTTTCTCGCGGTCTGCCCATTTGAGGAAGCGCACGTCGTCATTATCTGCGCCGGCTGCCGCAGCACCTGCACCGCCACCGCCCATGCGCCCGCCGCCGGCAGGAGCTGTTGTGGCTGCACCTGCGCCCGCATCAGCTTTTTTGGTAGTGTCTTTGGCTGCTTCTACTTTGGGAGCCCACCAACCGGGTGTGGTAAAACTGAAACGACCTGCGTGGAAATAAGCAGTTTGCGAAAAGTTGCCCTTGGTTTGCGGCATGGCAGGCGCATCTTTCAAACCTAACGAATTGTAGAGTTTGGAAACCTGCTCCATGGCCGAAGCATCTTTTTGCGTAGGGCCTGTAACAATGCGGCGTGCTACTTTAGACTGGTCAAACTTAGGCGCTTCGCTCAGGTTGTTGTTCGGGCCGAAGGTCAGCACCGCGAAAATATTCGGAGAACCGTACAGGAAATCGGAAATGGCACGCACCTCAGGCTCGGAAGCCGCATAATCGCCCGAACCATCTACGAAAATCGGGTAGTCAAAGGTGAAGTTTTTGTCTATATGAACGCCACCCGCACCGTCTTCGTTGAATTTGCCGTCTTTGTCGTTGTCGGTTCCTTCGGTGATGAGGATGTACTTACCGCTTTCGCCTTTGGCAGGGTCAGCTTTTACCAGCACGCGCGGGTCATCTTTGGACACAATGAATGTGCCTGTCGGGTCTTCCACACGCACCATGGTAATCAGTCCGTCGCCGTTGAGGTCTTCAAAAGGGTCTTCGTTCAGGCGGCCATCGCGATCGTTGTCATAATCCAGTCCGTTTTCGCTGCGCGCATAGCGGGGCTTGGCAGCCCACTGCTCTTGTGCGTCAGGGTTAGCGGAAGGGATGATGTAGATAGCTTTTGTTTCCAATAATTTGGCAATGGAATCTTTGCCGGCATTGGCCAGCATTTTTTCTGCCATCTGAATGGCCGTTTCCGTTCCGGCAAGGTGTGCGCCCTCCAAACCTGCCACTATGAGCAGTGCCGGTTTTTTGGCAGCATCGCCTTTGCTGAGCGTAAGTAACCAGATGTCGCGTTGTCCGCGGCTTTTTCCGATAGACTTCACGGAAGCCAGCGAACCGTTGGCTGAAGCTAATGTTCTCAGCCTTGAACTGCGTTGTTCATGGCTTTGATACGATGTTTGGGCTTGTGCATGGCCTGTCAATGCAAGGCAGGTGAGCCCCATCCAAAGCAAGTGTTTGTGTTTCATGCAATTAATTAAGTTCTATGAAGCGCCGTAATTTAGCCCAAAAATCAAAATATGTTTCCTAAATTTTCGCATGGAACAAACAACTGCAACCACTCGCTGGATTGTCAGCCCGCACTATGATTTGACCTTCTTCATAGGCTCCTGTATATTTACATGGGCTTTTTTCGGTTTGTACCTTACAGCCGACCAAATCGGTTGGGTGTTGCAAGGCGACAATATCCTGATTACTTATTTTGTGTTTACTGCTTTTTTTGACCACCCCCACATCTTCCAGATGTTTGCACGCACCCACTTAGATACGCAGGAGTTTAACCGTCGTCGCTTTTTGTACACATGGGGGCTGGGGCTGTTCATCGCCGCGGGCTTTCTGATTACTGCGCTGGGTTGGGAAAGCGAACTGATTGTTTTTGCCTCCATTTTCGGTACTTGGCATATTATCCGACAGCACTACGGCTTCATTCGCGCCTACAAAAGCCTGAACAACGACACGGAAGAAATTGATGACTGGCTGGATTACGGCCTGTTTTACAGCGGCACTTTTGCCTGTTTTTTTAATGACTACACCGACATCAAAGGGCCAATTGTGATTTACCGCGAACTCACAGCCCGCTTTTTCAACCTTCCTTATGAGATTACCGAAATTACTTGGGGGCTGTTTTTGGGTTTTTTGGTGCTGTTTGTCGGCAGGCAGGCATGGAAACTGATACAGGGCAAGCCGCTGAATCTGCCCAAACTGCTGCTACTTGCCGCCGCCCTGACAACGCACTATTTTGTGTTTTTTGCTACTGCTACGCCTTTTCTGGTAGCCGAAGCCTTGGAAACGGCCTTTCACGACGTACAATATCACGGCTGGATGATGCACTACGAAAAGCGCCGCTTCCCCAATATCCGCAACATTGTGTTTAAAATGTTGGGCGTAGGCTTGCTTTACGGCCTTGTGGTAGGCGTGATTGAAATTTACGGCCTGCTGCGCGTGGAATGGGCAATGTGGGTTTTCGTGCCTTTTACGATGATTGTGCTGTACCATTACTATGTGGATGGCCTCATCTGGAAATTCGGCAAAGACCCCGAACTGCGCAGACTGATGTTTAGCAAGGGGTGATAATATTTCCGTTTTAGGGGATGGTGCGTGGCCGTTTTCCGTATCATCCATATCCATAGCAAATGGTTTGCAACCCCCTTTGCTATGGATATGAATGGCATCGGAATATTCATCAGACATTGCACCACATTTTTCTGCCAAAATGTCATAAACTGTCCTGCAAAGCTGCTAATTTTGTGGTTGATTCTTCTTAATCCCACTTCTATCCATGCAACAGGGACTGATTACCGATATTGAGATTTTAGAACAGGTAAACGAGCATACCCAAAGCCACGAACACCGCCCAACGGGTGAAGTCCGCACGACGGTGGAAAACGCGCTGGCAGGGCAGCGGAAACTCTACATAGAAAGCTACGGCTGCCAAATGAACTTTTCGGACAGTGAAATTGTGGCGAGTATCATGCAGGAGCACGGCTTTGGCACTACCTCACGCCCCGAAGAGGCAGATTTGGTGTTGCTGAATACCTGCGCCATCCGCGACAAGGCCGAGCAAACCATCCGCCACCGTTTGGGCGAGCTGAACGGCTTCAAAAAGCGCAACCCCGAAATGACGATTGGTGTGCTGGGCTGCATGGCAGAGCGCCTCAAAGCCAAGTTGCTGGAAGAAGAAAAAATCGTGGATTTGGTAGTAGGCCCCGATGCTTACCGCGACCTGCCGCGTCTGGTAGGCGAAGTGGACGGCGGCACCCGCGCGGTGAACGTACTGCTCAGCCGCGAGGAAACCTATGCCGATATTACCCCCGTCCGCTTAGACAGCAACGGCGTAACGGCGTTTATTTCCATCATGCGCGGTTGCGACAATATGTGCAGCTTCTGCGTGGTACCGTTTACCCGTGGCCGCGAACGCAGCCGCGACCCGCAAAGCATTGTTGCCGAAGCGCAAGACCTGTTCAACAGAGGCTACCGCGAGGTAACGCTGCTGGGGCAAAACGTGGACAGCTACAAGTGGGCAGGCGAAGCCAACAAGAAGGAGACTGACCGCGCCGAAGCCGAAGGCAAACCCGTGGTGGACTTTGCCGACCTGCTGGAAATGGTTGCGCTCATCCACCCCGACCTGCGCGTGCGTTTCAGCACCAGCCACCCCAAAGACATGACCGACAAGGTGTTGCACACCATGGCGAAATACGATAACATCTGCAAATACATCCACCTGCCCGTACAGAGTGGTAACAGCCGCGTGCTGGAACTGATGAACCGCACCTACGACCGCGAGTGGTACATCGGGCGCATTGATGCCATCCGCCGCATTTTGGGCGAAGACTGCGGCATCAGTTCGGATATGATTGCCGGCTTCTGCACCGAAACCGAAGAGGAACACCAAGATACGCTAAGTCTGATGCAATACGCCAAATACGACTTTTCGTACATGTTCTACTATTCCGAACGGCCGGGTACATTGGCAGCCCGCAAGTACAAAGACGATATCCCGTTGGAGGTGAAAAAACGCCGCCTGAACGAAATCATCGCCCTGCAACGCGACCTCTCGCACGAGCGCAACCAACGCGACGTAGGCAAAATCCACCGCGTGCTGATTGAAGGTGAATCTAAGCGTTCGGCAGACTTCTTGCAAGGCAGAAACACCGCCAACAAAGTGGTGGTATTCCCCCGCAAGCATTACCAAAAAGGTCAATACGTGAACGTGTTGGTACATTCGGCTACGGCGGCTACGCTGCTGGGCGAGGTGGTGGAATAGCAAAAGGAAAGTCAAGACCCGACAGGTCTTTGAGACCTGACGGGTCTGTAAAAACGAAAATCTTCAAGCCATGAACGCCAATATCATCACCGACATATCGCAATTGGATTTGAACAAAACCTACGCTTATGCCGACTACCTGTTGTGGCAATTCAGCGAGCGGGTGGAGTTAATCAAAGGCAAGATTTTCAAAATGTCGCCTGCGCCGGGCAAGCAACATCAGATTATTTCAGGCAATTTTCATGTTTCAATTGGCGGCTACTTAAAACAGCACGATAAAAAATGCAGATTGCTTGCAGCACCTTTTGATGTCCGCCTGTTAGACAGTGTAAAATCCAAGCAAAGCGACAGAGACATTTACACGGTCGTGCAGCCCGACCTCTGCCTGATTTGCGACGAAAGCAAGTTAGATGAGCGCGGGTGCATCGGTGCGCCTGACCTTATCATTGAAATCCTTTCGCCGGGCAACAGTAAAAAGGAAATGAAAATCAAGTATGAACTGTATGAAGAAAACGGCGTACAGGAATACTGGGTGGTGTTTCCGTATGAAAGTTTGCTGCAACGGTTTGTTTTGAATGCACAAGGCAAATTTGAACTTGCCAAAATTTACACCGACGAGGACATCATCACCACGCCGCTGCTGCCCGATTGGCAAATGGTGTTAGGCGAGATTTTACAGGATTGATACGGCATCAAAATCAAAAGGCATGTCAAATACATCCGTCATACTGCAGCCCATCCTTAACTCGCCCGATATGGGACGGCTGCTGGAGGAGCTCAACCGCCAATGGCAGTTGGAACAAGAGCGCCGCCATCGCTTTTGGGAGGCAATAGATGGTACGGTTAAGGCAGAGTTTATCAACGGAGAAGAAATTTTGTATCACTCGCCCGTAAGCGGCAGACATTGGATGGCGAGCACACAACTGATGCGCTACATGCTGCCTTATGTTTATGACAATCAATTAGGCAAGGTTGGCTACGAAAAGGTGATGATTCGCTGTACACGCAACGACTACGAACCGGATGTGTGCTTCTGGACACAGGAACGTGCAGCAGCATTTGAGCCTCGCCAAAGTGTGTTTCCACCACCGGATTTTGTCGCGGAAATCCTTTCGGAAAGTACTCGGGAGCGCGACAGAGGCATTAAAATGCAAGATTATGCCGCACACGGAGTCCAGGAATACTGGCTGATAGACCCCGATGAGCAAACAGTAGAACAATACCTGCTTGGCGACGGAGTTTTTCGCCTGCATCTCAAACTCAACGAAGAAGGAGTTTTACACGCAAAGGTTATTCAGGGATTTTCTATCCCCCTCAAAAGCATTTTTCAGGAATGAACGATATACAAAGCATCAAACAACGCTTCGGCATCATCGGCAATTCGCCTGCGCTGAACCATGCCATTCAGGTGGCTACACAGGTAGCTGCTACCGACCTCACTGTGCTCATTACAGGTGAAAGCGGCAGCGGCAAGGAATCTTTTTCCAAGATTATCCACAACCTGAGTGCCCGCAAACACAATAATTTTATTGCCATCAACTGCGGTGCCATCCCCGAAGGAACAATAGATTCCGAACTGTTCGGGCATGAAAAAGGCTCTTTCACGGGCGCAACCGAAGCCCGCAAAGGCTATTTTGAAGTTACTGACGGCGGCACGATTTTCTTGGATGAAATCGGCGAAATGCCCCTTGGAACGCAGGCAAGGCTGTTGCGCGTGCTGGAAAACGGCGAATTTATCAAAGTGGGTTCGTCCAAAGTGCAGAAAACCAATGTGCGCGTGGTGGCCGCCACCAACGTGGACTTGCTCAAAGCCGCCGAACAGGGCAAATTCCGCTTGGATTTGTACTACCGCCTCAACACCGTTCCGATTTACATTCCGCCCCTGCGCGAGCGCGGCAACGATATTGAGTTGCTGTTCCGCAAGTTTGCCACCGACTTTGCCGAGCGCTACCGCGTCAAACCCGTAACGCTGGACGAAGGCGCGAAGCAATTGCTGTTGAACTATCCTTTCCCGGGCAACATACGGCAGTTGAAAAACATCGCCGAGCAAGTGTCACTTTTGGAAACCAACCGCGATATTAACGCCGCCACGCTTGCAAAATACCTGCCGCCCGTTAATAATGCGTCCAAACCTGCTTCTTTGCTGCCCGCCGTTACGGGCGACCAACGTGACGAGCAACTTTCCGAACGCGATTTGCTATACAAAGTCCTCTTTGATTTGCGCCGCGACGTTACCGACCTGAAAAAGGTAGTCTTGGGGCTGCTGCAAGGCGATATTGCCAACGAAAAAAACCTTTTGCAACAAAATCAACGGCTGTTCGGCAATTTAGACATGACCGCGGCAACCGATGAAGCCGTTAATGCGCCTTTCCGCCACGAACCCGCGGAAACCAAAATTGCACCGGTGGTAATTACGAGCAATCCTGCCGGCAAAACCACTGCCCCTCACAAAGAAGATGAGTATGAGTTTGTAGGCATTGAAGATGTGCCGCATGAAATACATCAGGAAGAAGAGGACAGTCTGTCGCTGGAAAAGAAGGAAAAGGAAATGATTATCAAGGCCTTGGCTAAAAATAATCACAAGCGCAAATATGCCGCGCAGGACTTGGGCATTTCCGAGCGCACGCTGTACCGCAAAATTAAACAGTACGGCATAGACGAAGAGTAAAGCCCATCTGTAGCATGAGGTTTGCAAACCTCATGCTACAGATGAGAAATTCAAATATTGACTTCCATGAAAAAAAACATCCTTATCATACCCTTTTTGGTAGCACTTTGCCTGTTGAGCGGCTGCGCCAAAGCACCGGGATTTACCTTTTCGGGCATCAACTTAGACCCGAAAATCCAGACCATGCAGATAGAACTGTTCTATGCCGACGTTCCCGCAGGGCCTGCTAACCTTTCGCTGCAATTTACCGAATCGCTGCGGGAGTATTTCATGCGCAACACACGCCTGCGATTGGTAAACAACAACGGCGACTTGCGGTTTAGCGGCACCATCACGGGATACGAGGTAACACCTGTTGCCCCTTCGGCAGGTTCGGTACAATCGGGCGGAGTTGATTTTCAGCAACTGGCAGCCCTGCAACGGCTGACCATTAAAGTAAAGGTCAATTATGAAAATACGGCCGATGAAAGCCTGAACTTTGACCAAGAGTTTACTTTTTTTGAAGATTTCCCTCAAAATCAGAACCTTTCTCAGGTAGAACAAGACCTCATCCGTCGCATTTTTGACCAAATCATATTGGATATTTTCAATAAATCGGTGGCCAATTGGTGAGCGCTTTGCAACAAATTTTTAACTTTGAATTTGTGATGCCTCATCTGCTATGATTGACAGAGAACAATTTACCCAATTGATACGCTATTCGGGAGAAGGTATCATGCCTGTTTCTGCCGATATGCTCGCACAATTAGTGAAGGTTTATCCCTATTGTGCAACTTTTCACTGGCGGCTGGCACAGGCCACCGGAAAAATGGCGCATATCAGCAAAGCGGCTTTGTATGCACCCGACCGTGCACGGCTCAAGCAAGTCATCCATAAAGAATTTCATACTGCAGATGAAGATTTGGCCACTTTATCCATAGACTTTACTGCCGAGGAGGTTAATCTGTTTGACAAAATCAGCGTGATGCATTCCCCTGAAATATTGGAACAGGCCATCGTTGTCGAGCCTCCCGATGAACAGGGCAGCCTCCGTCAGGAAACTGTTGCTTCTTTTTTTCCGACAGAACAGGAAACCGTTGCACATGACGAAGCCCTGCCAACCGCTTCGGAATGGACTGCGGCAGAAAGCAGCCATACGGAAGAGCCGCCTGTCGCCGAGAAATTTACATGGGAACCATCCGCCATAACTCCCGAGCCTTTGGAAGATGCGCTACCCGAGTTGCCGGATTTTGACATGGATGCGCTCATTCACGACAGTGAATATGAGCAATTGCGGAAAGAAGTACTGGGGGAAACAGCCCCGCCTGTTGCCTACGAGCCGACTATTTACCATGACGACGACATCCTCCCTCCTTTGGGCGATGATGAAGATGCATCGGAAGATGATTTGGTGCTGGATGTCTTAGATGAAATCGTAAGCCCTGTCAGCACATCAACGCCTGCATCTTCATTTACTCCTGTGCAGCCGCTTGCAACAGAGATAACCGATACACCGGAACACGTGCTGGAGCCTTACACCGAGCGTTTAGATGCAGAAAAAGCCTACTATCAAGGTGAAGGAATGCCGCAAGTGTGGGATGAAACCCTGCTGCCCGATTGGCAACAACTCAGCGATGCCGATGAAAAAGCCTTGCAGCAACAGCAACAAGAAGAAGCCGCTTGGCAAACCGCATGGAACAAATCAGCAACCGACAATAGCGAAATTACCGTTTTGGGTGAACCTGCGGAAAATGGCGATTTTGTGGTAAGCTATGCAGAACGGCACGAAGCCGAAGCCCAATGGTACGCCGAGCAAACAAAAGCCTTTGAAACAAGTTCGGAAGCGCATACTGCAAAAAATTCGCCGCTTGAAAACCCTACAACCACAGATGAGCAACCTGTTACCGACGATTTAAGTTTTTTTGACAGCCTTGCAGAAGAATCTGCTCCGGCAATAACCCCATCTACCGAAACCGTACCTGCTATGACAAACCCTAATGCTTGGGATATCATTGAAGAATTTATCAAAAAAGAACCGACCATTACCGTTGACCGCAGCAAATTGGAAAGCATAACCGAACAAGAAGACCTTTCCAGCAAAAGCGTTCAGGAAAACGATGACAATATTTCCGAATATTTAGCCCGAATTTATGTGCGGCAAGGTAAAAAAGAGAAGGCTATCAGCATTTATGAGCGCCTTGCTTTGAAATATCCGGAGAAAAGTACTTACTTTGCGACTCAAATTGAGGAGCTTAATCGCGCATAATAACAAGATAATGACACAGTTAATCATCGTTCTGATTCTGATTATAGCTGTACTGCTGATTTTGGCAGTAATGGCACAAAACTCCAAAGGCAGCGGCTTGGCCGGCAATCTGGGAGCATCTGCTGCTACCCAAATTATGGGAGCCAAGCGTACTACCGATTTTCTGGAGCGTGTTACATGGGTTTTTGCAGGTACTATCATGGTGCTTTCTCTGCTGGCTAACATAACATTTGACCGCACGGCAGAACTCAACAGCCCTAACATGGAGGCAGCAAAAGGCAAGCAAAAAACCGTTCCTGTTCCTCCCAATACGCCTGCGCCCGGTTTGGTAACACCTTCCACACCTGCCGAAGAGGGTGCTAAAACCGATTCCGCGAAGTAAAACTTGTTGAAACATAGGACTTTAAAAAGTTTCAAACGCCTCGGCAGTTTGAAACTTTTTTATTTTTTCAGTTGCTAACAAGTACGTGAACAGTTTAAAATGAACTCATTAAAGTCCGCTGACTGGGACGCATCCTGTTAGCCTTCGCAGGTGCTAACAGCGCTTTAAACAAGAAGAAGAATTCATTTTGCTCATCTATTAACTTCAACACATGAACCCGCCCCTGCATCCGCATATTGCCCGTTGGTTTGCTGCCAAAGGTTGGCAGATACAGCCTTTTCAGCAGGCTTGTATGGATGCATTTTTGGCAGGGCGCTCGGGTTTGCTCAATGCTCCGACGGGCAGCGGCAAAACCTATGCGCTGTGGTTGCCCTGCCTTGCCGAATATTTGCATCAAGGCGGCAGCACGGGGGCTGATGTCAAACCGCCCGGGCGTTTGCAAGTGTTGTGGATTACGCCGCTGCGGGCGCTTTCCAAAGACTTGCAACAGGCAATGCAGCGCGCTTGCGACGAAATGCAAATCCCTTGGCGGGTGGCGCTGCGCACAGGCGACACCACATCAGCCGAACGCCAAAAGCAGCGCAAAAACGCGCCCGAATGCATGGTTACTACGCCCGAAAGTCTGCACCTGTTTTTTGCAACCAAAGACCACGCGGCGTTTTTCGGCGACCTGAAAGCCGTTATCATTGACGAATGGCACGAACTGATGGGCACAAAGCGCGGCGTGCAAACGGAATTAGCCGTTGCCCACCTGTTACGGTTGCAACCCAAAGCCCGCGTATGGGGCATTTCGGCAACCATCGGCAACCTGCAAGAGGCTGCCGAAACGCTCACGTTTCCGTTGAGAAAGCAACAGCCTGATTTTGAGCCTTGTATCATTCGGGCAAATATCAAAAAAGCCATTGAAGTAATTTCCATCCTGCCCGATACAGTGGAAAAATTCCCTTGGGCGGGGCATCTGGGCATCAACCTGTTGCACAAGGTGCTGCCGATTATTGAGCAAAGCAAAACCACGTTGATATTTACCAACACGCGCAGCCAAACCGAAATTTGGTATCAAAAACTGCTGGAAGCCGCCCCCGAACTGGCGGGACTGATTGCCATGCACCACGGGTCGTTGGACAATGAAATCCGCACGTGGGTAGAGGAAGCCCTGCACGCCGAGAAGCTGAAAGCGGTTGTCTGTACGTCAAGTTTGGATTTGGGCGTAGATTTTCGCCCCGTGGATACCGTTATTCAGGTGGGTAGCCCCAAAGGCGCGGGCAGGTTCATCCAACGGGCAGGCAGAAGCGGACACCGCCCGGGCGATGTGAGCCGCATCTACTTCCTGCCGACTCATTCGCTGGAACTGATAGAAGGCTGCGCCCTGCGCCATGCCGTCTGCCATGAGGTAGTAGAGCCGCGCCCGCCGCTGCAAAATTGCTACGACGTGCTGGTGCAATACATGGTTACGCTGGCGGTTTCCGACGGCTTCCGCCCCGATGATTTATGGGATGAAGTTACCGCTACGCACGCTTTCCGCCAATTGAGCAAAGAAGCATGGGCATGGGCGCTATCGTTCATCACCACGGGCGGCGCGGGATTGGCGCAATACGATGAGTTCAAAAAAGTAGAACCCGATGAACAGGGCGTTTACAAAGTCCGCAGCCGTCGGATTGCCATGTTGCACCGCCTCAGCATCGGCACCATCGTCAGCGACCCGGTTGTCAGGGTGCAGTATGTCGGCGGCGGCTTCATCGGCACGGTGGAAGAGTCGTTCATTTCGCGGCTCAAAGAGGGCGATACGTTTTGGTTTGCGGGCAGAAGCCTTGCCTTTGTGCGCCTGAAAGACATGGTGGCGCAGGTGCGCAAAAGCAACAAAAAAACGGGACAAATGCCGCGCTGGGGTGGCGGGCGCGTGCCGCTTTCTTCCTCACTGTCAGCACTTCTGCGCGAAAAAATGCAGGGCTGGGAACAAAGCCGCGAAATAGAAATGCAAACCATCGGCCCCGTGCTGGAATTGCAACAGCGTTGGTCGCTTGTCCCGCGTCCTGATGAATTGCTCATTGAATACCTGCAAACACAGGAAGGCTACCACCTGTTTGTTTATCCGTTTGAAGGGCGTTGGGTGCATGAAGTGCTGGCGGCGGTAATTGCCTACCGCCTGACGGTGCGCCAACCGATTACTTTTTCCATTGCGATGAACGACTACGGCTTTGAACTGCTTTCCGACCAACCTTTTGACGTGGAAGATGCCTTGGCGGAAGATTTGTTCTCTGCCGAAAACCTGCAAGAAGATATCCGCGCGGGCATGAACCAAACCGAAATGGCACGGCGCAAATTCCGCGACATCGGGGTCATCGGCGGACTGATTTTTCAGGGCTACCCGGGTAAAAACATCACCTTCAAGCACTTACAGGCATCATCTAAGCTACTGTTCGACGTGCTGGAAGAATACGAACCCGACAACCTACTGGTGCAACAGGCATACAACGAAGTAGTGAATATACAGTTGGACTTCAAGCGGCTGAAAGAGGCGTTGCAACGAATCAGGCATCAAAAAATCGTATTGAAACGACCAAAAAATCCTACGCCTTTTGCTTTCCCTATTTTGGTGGACAGGCTTCGCGAGCAAGTATCATCTGAGAGTTTGGAAGAACGTATCGGCAGAATGACGCTGCGTTTGGAAGATATCGCTTCGGGTTTTTAGCCAAACAGTTCTTTCTCTTCTACGATAGAATAGCTGTTTACATATTCTGACCACTGAGGAAGGCGTTGTGCCAAATTTTGTTTAGCTTCTGCCAATGCAGCCTCTCTATTGCTACCCATGCCTACACCGCTGCCTCTCAAACGCTTGCCACACGCTGATGTAGCCTCTCCGCTAATCACTACCATATACTTGCGGACTGAATTTATCGTACTGTTAAGTTTCATAATGGTATGTAATGTTTAGTTTAGCTATTACAAATATATGAAAAAAAATAGCCTGTAAAAAAGTTTCTTATTTTTTTATTTAATGATTCCGGATTGTTTAAATGTTGAATAAATGCAATTTTTAATGGATTGAATGAGGAAAGTTGGAAATGGCAGATATGTAAGTTAATTGACTTTCTTGCATCAAATAAGGGAAATATTTCCCTGAGCAGCATTGATAAGCACATCGGCACCTACCGGTAGCAGCACCTTTTGCGGAATATGTCCAAATTGTGCGCCGGCAAATGCAGGAATACCCAACGGCATAATATAGTCGCGGAATACATCCTCTAACGAACGGCTGTAATCGCCTTTACCCTCCGGACAATGCGTAAAAGCTCCCAAGACAATTCCGGCAATCTTGTCCAAAATTCCTGCCAGTTTCAATTGGCAAAAAAGACGGTCAATGCGGTAAGTTGCTTCACCGACATCTTCCAAAAATAAAATAGCACCCTCCCAAGAAGGCAAGTATTTGCTGCCGATAAGGGAACACAGCACTGTGAGATTGCCCCCTAAAAGTTTACCGGAAGCAACACCTTCTTTTAGTACCATCAGTTCATTATCGGCTTGCAGCATATCGCGGCTGTGTAAAATGGTAGTGGCTGGGGCAGATGACTGGTATAACAATGCCTGCAAACGGCTTAAAGTAAAGTCATCGCCTAAATCGCGGGCTACGGCTCCGTGCCAAGTAATCAACCCTGTTTGCGCATAAATAGCAAGCAGCAAGGTGGTGATATCGCTGTATCCCATAAAAATTTTGGGGTTAGCGGCTATCAGGTCAAAGTTGATATGTGGCAACAGGCGAGCAGAACCCCATCCTCCGCGAAAAGCAATAACGGCTTTTACTTCAGGGTCGGCAAACATGGTGTGTAAATCGGCTAAACGTTGCTCATCCGTACCGGCCAAATACCCCCATTTGGCCTGCCAGTGCCTGCCATGTTTCACCTGAAAGCCAAGCGATTGCCACAGGTGTACGGCCTGCCGATAAGGGGCTTCTTCATATAGCGAACCGGCAGGACTAATAAGCCCGATGGTATCACCGGGCTTTAAAAGTGGAGGAAACATCGTTATCAGATGCGAATGCCTATTACTGTGATATCATCGCGCTGCTCTGTACCGTTCATGTGCGCATCTAAGCTGGCTTCTATGAGACTTTTTTGCTGGTCTGCTGATTTGGTGGCGTGCAGTTCCAGCATGTCGCACAGGTTCTTAGTGCCGAACTTTTGCTTGTCGGGATTGTTTTGGTCGGCAAAACCATCGGTAAGCATGTAAATCATGTCGCCTTTGTTGAGCATCAACTCATAGCGATTGTAGTTAGAATCTTTGCGTTGAGGCCCTCCCAAAGAAGCGCGGTCGCCTTTGAGGGTATAGAGTTTATTTTCTTTGGCCACGAAGAAATATAGCGGACGACGCGCGCCGGCATACACAACGCGCATTCTACCGTCTTCCTGCCGTTCCATCATAGTCAAGCAAATGTCCATACCGTCATCATTAACTTTTTCCTGCTGTTTCAGAATGCTGCGGATTTTGCGGTCCATCATTTCTATAATCATGGCAGGGTCGTGAATTTTGCGTGCACTGACAATCTCATTTAATAACTGATTGGCAATCAGGGTCATAAATCCGCCGGGAACCCCGTGTCCGGTACAGTCTATGGTTGCAAAAAATACTTTGTTACCGGAGTCAGACATGGCTGATACGGCTGAAACACCCTCTTCACCATCGCTTTTCAGCCTGTCTAACCAATAAAAGTCGCCTGATACGATATCTTTCGGACGATAAATAACAAAGTGCTCGCCAAAGACTTCCTTCATTTGTGCCTGCCCGGGCAGCATTGCTTCCTGAATGGTTTGTGCATAGCGAATGCTGTCGGTAATGTCCTTATTCTTGCGGCGAATAATTTCGTAGGCATTGGAGTTATCTAAGGCAATGGATATGTAAGATGCCAATGTACTCAATACTTTCAGGTCTATATCCGTGTAAGCATTGGCCTTCATGCTCTGCACCGTAATAACACCTATGGCCTTATTTTCACGGATGAGCGGCAAATACAGCAAGGACTTTGGCATATCATCCGTTACCTGATAGTTGGGCGGATTGATATATTTGGCATAATCTACCGCTAAATTATTGATAACCACCTCTTTTCTGTTTTTCAGACACCAAACGGAAAAGTTATTGACGTTGCTCATGGGTTCAAAATGGTATGACTGCTGCTTGCCATTGGCCATAAAGTCCATGAATTCTATTTTTTGTTCTGCTTCATTGAAGATGCCCACGCCAAATACTGAGGCATCCAATAAAGAAATCACGTTGCTGTTGATGGTTGAAATCAGTGTTTTAAAATCAAGCGTAGAGGTGATTTTCTGACCAATTGCGCTTAGGGTTTTAATATTGTTGTAAGCCTGTGTAATCTCATCGCGCTGCCGCTCTATTTCCTGCTTCTGCTGGTTAATCTTGCGCAAAGCCTGATAGCCGAAAATGATTGCCAACAGCAGAATAAACGCAATAAATGCAACTATATACAAAATCTGAATAGTGATTTGCTTCTGGCTTTCAACGGTAGTAATCTTGTCGTCTTTCTCAAGAATGGTAGATTTCAGTCGTTCTATCAGTTCCTGTGATTTTTGTTGGGCATTTTCATAAGCTACGTCGTTTTCTATCAATGCCAATTCCAGATTTTTCAGGTACTTTTTGAGGTTTTCGCGCTGCGTGGGGCTAATATCGGGCTGGTTGTTTAATTTTTCTGCAACGCGCTCCATTTCGCTGCGAATCTGGTTGCTTTTTTCGGAAAGTATTTGCTTGCGCAGTTCCAGCTCGTTGATGATGCCGTAGAAATCGTTGCGGTAATCTATAACCGTAGAGTCAAGGCTTTCGCGCGTAGGAATTAAAGGCGTTGTGCGCAGCCCTTCCGATTTTACTACGATGAATACGTAGTTGCCTTCCGCATCAAAATCAAACTTGGCGATTTCATAGCCTTCCACATTGAAGCGGCTGACATCCACTTGCGACGATTTGATAACGAATTTGCCCTCGTTATCGGTAGTATAAGTTGTGCCATCCACCTGAAGTTTCAGGTTGGGGATGGGCAAGTAGCTTTCATCGTAGATAGTTACGCTGATAACACCTTTTTTACTGTCGCCAGCAGTTTCTTTGCCGCTTGGGGCAGGTTGTTGTTTGGGTGTGCGCAGGATAACAAAACCGGCATTCTGGAAAATAGTAATTTTATCGGGTGCAATGCGGTTGTTGTTTACCGTAAATGAGATTTCTTTGGTAAGGGGGATATCGTTGGGCAGACGGGTAAAGAAAAATCCTTTGGCATCGGTAGCTACGGTCTCCGACTTGCCTCCGGCCTTGATAAGCACCTCCGTAGCACTTTGGGGCTCTCCCTCGGCAGAAAGTACCTGCCCCTGAAAAAAACCGGGAGCATCCTGCATCTGTATCCTGAAATCGCGGGCATTGGCTAAATAGCGAACGTCTTTTATGCGCATATGGCGGCGTAATACGCGCACATCTTTTACCTGTTGGTCAATCGGTTTAGAGAGTGTGATGGAAAAATAGCCGTTATCGTCCGTATCGGTAAAGGCGCTGCTTTCTATGGATACCTTTGCACCTACCACAGGTTTACCTTGCATGTCAAATACCTTGCCTGTAACGGTAAAATCTTGCTGTGCGAACAATACCCCCGTTACCAAAAGCCACAGGAACGCAAAAAGAATGCTTAACCGAAAGCGATGTTGCTGCATATAGAGAATGTATGAAGCCATATAAAAGTGCGATTGTAAAGTTAGCGTTATGCGGCATAAAATCAAAAGTTTTCCTGCACAGGGGCGGATTTCAGTTGATTTCGCCGGCGGCAATGGCGTTGCCCGCGCGCAAAAGCGAATCGGTTTGCTGCAAGAGGTTGCGCGTTTCGGCGATGTATTTGCGCACATTGCCTAATGCTTCGGCATCAAACTGTTCGCGGATGACGGCGGTGCGCATCAGCAGGCGGATGTCGCGCCCGCGATAGAGTCGCTGCTGCACCTCGCCCAACTCGCGGTACCACTGCCGATAGCTTCGGTTGAAATTTGCCAATGCCTGACTGTTGCGCTTAAACTCGGCACGGCGCAGGCGGCTGTCGGAAATTTGCGCCGTTTCGTTGTTCATTTGCTCAAAATAGTAGTCGCGTGAGTTTGCCATGGTGCGAAACGAAGTCCGCATTTGCTCGTAGCGCATTAAAATTTCTTCCCATTCGCGCTCCCAAGCCTCTACTTTTTGTTCCAGCGGGCTTTTGAAACTTTCAGGACTGTTGGCGGGCGCATTGTTCACGGGCGTATCATCTGCCGCTGAAGGCTCATCGTCTGCATTGGTGGCAGGCGGCAGCGTTTGCAGGGTACTGTCGGTTTCTTGCGCCAAGTTGCCGACTTGTGCCAATAAAAGGGCGCGGTTTTCCGTAAAATCTTTCACTGCCGAAGCAAGGTCGGGTGGCGGGGCAACTTCTGCCCGCTGCGGTACGGTTGCCTCCTCCCCCTCGCGATTGACAGGCTCGCAAGAGGTGAGCAACACAGCCAGCAGCAAGAGCAAAAACAGCAGTGCCATGAGGTAATAGCTCTGCACTTTGCCGCTTTGTAAGGTTCGGATGCGTTTGCCCATGCTGCCGATTGTTTGATAAATGCCGCGAATGATACCGTCCACTGCCACGCGGTCAAGCCATGCCTGCACATGCCCGACCACAACCGCCGTTTTTGCCAGCAGGTCTATCGGGCGGTCTAACAGCGTTTGCTCCCAAGCTGCCACGCGCCGACTTGCCGCCACCAATACGGGCAAGCTGCGATGCTCCAACCACTTGCCGATGGCGCTGAAAGTCAGGTACTTGCTGCCTTCCGTCCACACTTTTGGCGGTTGATTGTTTGCCGTTTGGTGTTTCCAAGCCAAAAATCGGGCAAAGGCTGTTTCCGTATGTTGCCAGAGTCGGTAGTAAATCGTATCCAAATATAAAAAATTGTATGCCGTGCGCCATGCGGGCAATTCTGCCAAATCAGCCTCTTGTTGCAGGGCATTGATGCGGCAACAGTAAATCCGCCACGCAAAAGCCGCGCCGCCTGCCAGCAATGCAAGGGAAACAATAAGCAACCACAGCGGCGCAGATGCTTGCGGTAGGGCTATGCGGAAGGTCAGCAAACTTTCAAGCCAATGCAGCGGCGAAAGTGAGAAAGCAATAAACGGAATGAAAACGGCAAGCGCCACGATTGCCGCATATTCGCCTG
This sequence comes from Rhodoflexus caldus, assembly GCF_021206925.1. NCBI lineage: Bacteria > Pseudomonadati > Bacteroidota > Cytophagia > Cytophagales > Thermoflexibacteraceae > Rhodoflexus > Rhodoflexus caldus. The sequence continues at coordinate 73,821 of NZ_JAJPRF010000012.1, forward strand.
TTGAAGTTTTAACGGCTTGATAATCAACCGAATTTCGCTTGCGGGAATAGAAAACCAGAAACCACATGCGGGCGGTGTAAAATGCTGTTCCCAGCGAAGCGATGAGCAACATGAGGAAGCAAATCAAGCGGGATAAACCTGCATATTGCCCCAAACCTGAAAGGTCTTGAAGACCTGTCAGGTTTGTATGTAAAACCGTTTCTTTGGACAAAAAACCCGCCGTGAGCGGTACGCCTGCCAGCCCTGCACCTGCCAAAGTGAAGAGGATAAACAGCGGTTTGAGCTGCATCATGCCGCCCATTTGGCGGATGTCTTGCGTGTGTGCCGTGTGGATGATGACACCCGCGCAAAGGAACAACGCCGCCTTGTAAAAGCCGTGCGTGAGCAGGTGAAGAAATGCCGCATTGGGGTTACCCGCGCCGACTGCCGCCAGCATCAGCCCCAACTGCGAAATGGTGGAATAGGCTAAAATGCGTTTCAGGTCGTACTGTGTGGCGGCTGCCGCTGCTCCCAGCAAGGCGGTAAAGCTGCCAATCCACAAGGCAAGCATCTGAATATCAGCACCCAAAACGGGAAAAACGCGCATGAGCAGGAATACACCCGCAACTACCATCGTGGCGGCGTGCATCAGCGCGGAAACAGGTGTCGGGCCTTGCATGGCATCGGGCAGCCACACCGAAAAAGGGAATTGTGCCGACTTGCCCATTGCCGCCAGCAGCAAACCGCCGCCAATCAGTGCATGCCAAACGGTGGCTTGGGAAGGGCTGTTGAGCATCGTCAGGTCAAACAAGCCGTAGGCAGCCCACATGCCGCCCAATGCTGCCAGAAAGCCCAAATCTGCCAAGCGGTTGATGAGGAAGGCTTTGTTGGCAGCCATGCCTGCGGGGGCTTTTTCGCGCCAAAAGCCAATCAGTGCCCAACTGCAAAACCCGACGATTTCCCAGAAAAAGAACAGCGACAGCAAATCGGCACTGATAATGAGCATGTTCATGGCAAAGGTAAACAGCCCCAGCAGCGCGAAGTAGTCGCGTTGGCGGGGTTCGTGCCGCATGTAGCCCCACGAATAGACCTGCACGGCAAGCGATACGAAGTTTACCATCAGAAGCATGGTAACGGCTTTGGCATCGGCTGCCCAGTGGAAAGCGATTTGCCAAGCCCATTGCCAACGGACGGCATCGGAAAAGTCCTGCACGGCATAGGTGTAAGCAAAACCGCCCAAAGCGGCAAGCGTAGCCCATGCCGGAACGGTTTTGCCCCTGTTGAGAGGCAGCAGCCAAGTTATCAGTGCCCCTGCCAACGGTAAAATTGCCCACAATAGCGTTTGCATAAGGCAAAGTAAGGGGATTTAGAATGAAAATTACTAAATACCGTACCTTTGAAACTACACACATCTTGTAAATGCATATGAAAACAAAGTTTCCGGTGGCTTTACTTTGCGCCTCAGCCATGATAACCATGCTACACGCACAAGCCCCACAGAAAAAGTTTACACCGCCTGCCACGCAGGCGCAACCCGTTACGCACAACGTACACGGTACGCTGCTGACCGACCCTTACGAATGGTTGGAAGATAAAACCAAGCCCGAAGTAGTGAGTTGGACGCGCAGCCAACACGATGCAACGCTGGAATATTTGGACAAGCATTGCCCGCCGATTGCAGGATTGAAAGAGGAAATCGCTGCCTACATCAACCGCGACATTGAAAGTGCACCCGCATTGGTTGCCGACCGCCAATTTCTGACCATCAAAAAGCAAGGCGAAAAGCAAAGCAAGTTTTACACACGCATCAATGGTAAAAATATTTTACTTTTTGACCCTGAAAAAATTGACCCATCGGGCAAATCTTCCATTACGGGCATTGCTTATACCGAAAATGCCGCCGTTGCAGGGATTGGCTTGCAAAGCAAGGGCGCGGAAATCAGCACCTATTACATCATTGACACCAAAACGGGCAAGCAACTCTACAAACCGATTGAAGGGCTGCGCGGATTCAGCTTTACCAAAGACGGTAAGCACGCCTACATCACCGTAGGAACAAAGGAAATGCTGGAAAAGCAAATTCCGCTGAAAACCTACCTGCACCGCCTTGGCGCAGACCGCAGCACCGATAAGTTCCTGATTGCACCTGCCGATGCCAAAAATTTTGCCAGCGTTTACGACACGCGCTACTCTGACCAAACCTTCATTTCCGAAGGCGATTTTTATGCTACGCACTCACTCAAAATGCGCAAGGCAGGAACGGAAGACGCTGCCGTAGAGATTTACAGCAGCCGCAAGTATCAGGCAAGACCCGACGCAATTGGCGATAAAATTTACTTTTACACCAACCACGAAGCACCTAACTACAAAATCATGGTGGCAGACAAAGCCAACCCGAAATTTGAGCAATGGAAACCACTCATTCCTGAGCGCAAAGACGTGGTTATCAGCGGCTTTGAAGTACTGGATGACAAAATAGCTATTCTTGAAAAGAAGGATGTGATTACCTCTGCGATGCTGTACGATATGCAGGGCAATTTCATCCGCAAAATTGAAACACCTGAATTTGGTAACGTTTCTTCGCTCTACATGCACCGCGAAAGCGGCACGGTGTTTATGACACTCAGCACCTTCACCAGTACGACCAAAATTTTCAAAAGCAATGTGAAAGACCTGCAAAAGTGGGAACTGTTCTATCAGGCAAAAGTACCCGTGAATACTGAACAGATTGAAGGCAAAATCGTTTTCTATCCTTCCAAAGACGGCACCAAAGTTCCCCTGTTCGTTATCCACAAGAAAGGCATTGAGCTGAACGGACAAAATCCGACGCTGCTCTACGGCTACGGCGGCTTCCAAATCGGTATTTCGCCAAGTTTTGTAGGTTTGAATGCTTCCTTTATCAATCGCGGCGGGGTTTATGCCATTGCAGGTATTCGCGGCGGCGATGAGTACGGCGAACAGTGGCATTTGGACGGCATGTTAAACAAAAAGCAAAACTGTTTTGATGATTTTATTGCCGCAGCTGAATACCTGATTGCCGAAAAATACACGCAGCGCGAAAAATTAGCGGTTTATGGCGGCAGCAACGGCGGTTTGCTCATCGGTGCCATGCTCACGCAGCGTCCCGATTTGTTCAAAGCGGCGGTTTGTGCCGTTCCACTGCTGGACATGGTGCGTTTCCACAAGTTCCTGATTGCCCGCTATTGGATTCCCGAATACGGCGACCCCGACAAAGCAGACGATTTTTACAACATCCTGAAATATTCGCCTTACCACAACATCCGCACGGGGGTAAATATGCCCACAACGATGGTTACGGCAGGCGAAAACGACACCCGCGTTGACCCGCTGCACGCCAAAAAGTTTGTGGCAGCCGTGCAGAACAACGTCGGGCAAATCAGCCCCTTCATGCTCTACATGGACTACGACAGCGGACACGGCAGTGGCAAAAGCACCGAACAAGCCATCGCCCAGCAAGACCATTTCTGGCGGTTTATTATGAATGAGTTGGGGATGAAATAGCACACCCGAACCATAACAAAAAATCCTGACAGGTTGAAGGCTGTCAGGATTTTTTGTTGCAACCCATGCACTTATTCTACCTCCGTAGGCTTCACAGCCCCTCCCGGTTTGATTTGCAGCAAACCGGTTGTGATAACGGTATCACCCACGGAAAGGCCTTCCAATATCTGTATTTTGGATTCGGTGCGGATGCCTGTTTTAACCATTGTCGGGGTGGCTTTGCCGTCTTTTACAAGGAAAACTTTTTTAGCATCCATTTCAGGAATGATGGCTTGTGTGGGCACCAAAAGCGCATTTTCTATCCTGTTCAACACAATTTTGACCGAAGCAAAAGCACCGGGCAGAATTTCGCGGTCACGGTTATCGCAAACGGCGCGGATTTGAATGGTGCGGGTGGCAGCCTCTACTTTTGGCTCAATGGCATACACCGTGCCTGTGTATTCCTTGGTGCCACCTGCAACAGTAAAAATAATTTTCATGCCTTTTTTAACAACCCCCATGTATTTCTCGGGGATGGCGAAGTCCACCTTCACACTGCTGAGGTCTATCAGGTTGGCTATGCGTACCGTAGGCGTAACATAAGTTCCTTCGCTGACATAGCGTAAACCGATTTGTCCGCTGAAAGGCGCAAGCAAACGTGTTTTGGCAATTTGCGATTTAATGGCTTCAATGGTTGCGTTTTGTGCATCCAATTGTGCGGTCAGCGACTCAAACTCTTCTTGGCTGATACCTTGTCGCTGTAATAATTTTTCATCGCGTGCTTTTTTCTTCTCGAGCAAGTCTTTTTGAATCATCGCGCGTTTCAACTCGGCTTGCAGTTCGTCATCGTTCAGTTGCAAAAGCAATTGCCCTTTGCTGACCATGCTGCCTTCCTGAAACTGTACGTTCGTGATTTTACCCGATGTTTCGCACTTCAAATCCACTTCTTCATTGGCAATGATAGAGCCAACCGAACTGATTTTTTCTTCCAGTACTTCGCCCTTGACTACATATGCTTTAATGACTTGCGGAGGGGCTTCTTTATTGCCTGCGGGGCTGCCCGCTGCAATATTTTCTTTCTTTTCGTCAGAACCAAACCACTCTAAACGCCAAGCAATGCCTACGGCGATAGCAGCAAGAAAAAGAACAAAAACAATCGTACGTACAGAAATTTTCATAAAGGAATCAACATCGGTAAAAAGAACGGACTAAAAAGAGCGTAAAAGGTTGATGTTCACAAAAAGCAAGATGCACAAATTTAGGAATGTTTTTGTGCTTCGCGGTACAAATTCATCAAATCGGCAACCGCATGGGGCACATGCTGTCTGCCTGCCTGAATGGCAGCTAATTTATCTTGCAAAGCTGTTTTTACCATCATATTCCCATAAAAATTTTCCAGCAATTGTTCGGCAATTAATTCTTTGAGCCATGCTTCCTGTTGCTGCATCCGCTTGCGCTCCCACCAGCCGTTGCTTTCCGTAAGGCGGCGGTAGTCCTGCATCATTTGCCAAATATCTTCTAAGCCGTTGCCTTCTAATGCGGAACAGGTCAGCACCTTAGGTTGCCAGCCATAGGGCTTGGGCGGGAAAAAATGCAAGGCATTGCGGTATTCTGCCTGTGCAATTTTAGCCCGTTTAATATTGTCGCCGTCGGCTTTATTGATGGCAACTGCATCAGCCATCTCCATAATGCCTTTTTTGATACCCTGCAATTCATCGCCTGCACCTGCCAGCATGAGAAGCAGGAAAAAATCGGTCATGCTGTGTACGGCCGTTTCGGACTGCCCTACGCCGACAGTTTCTACGAAAATCACCTCAAAACCTGCTGCCTCACAAAGCAGCATGGTTTCGCGGGTTTTGCGACTTACCCCACCCAGCGAACTACCTGAAGGCGAAGGGCGAATGTACGCCATCGGGTTGTGGCTGAGTTGTTCCATGCGGGTTTTATCTCCCATAATGCTGCCACCCGTTACGGGGCTGCTGGGGTCTATGGCCAGCACTGCCAGTTTTTTGCCATAATCTGTAACTAACATGCCGAATCGTTCAATAAACGTGCTTTTGCCAACCCCCGGCACACCGGTAATTCCTATGCGGATAGACTTCCCGCTTTCGGGAAGCAGTGTTTGGATAATGGCATCGGCTTGTTCGCGGTCGGCAGGCAGACGGCTTTCTATCAGTGTGATGGCGCGGCTCAATACAAATCGGTTGCCTTCGCGGATACCATTGATGTAATCGGCTGTACTCAGTCGGGGGCGCGGCATGTTTTTTAGAAAATTAAGATGAGTAGTTTAATGCGAACGAGGTATTTGCCTACTTAAACACACGAAAGCACACTTCCGAAAAACACGGATTGGCGTGGAAACAGATAAAAATAATCTACATTCGCTTGTAAAATTCATTAACAATTCGTGGCGCGTGCAACGGCGTGTGCAACATATTGCTGTGATGCTCTTTATTGGCTCACTCACTCCATCACATCCGATACACCAGCATTGCCGAAACACCGAAAGGAAAACGCAAGCCGCCGCGCAGCAAGGGGCGCTCAATGCCAAAGAGACCTTCCAACATCCGATTGACGGGGCTGCCTTCGGGAACTACGTGGTTGTCGGCTCCCGTACCTTTGCGAATGAGTTTTTTAGGCAACCACTCGGCTATCAGGCGAAAAGCAGCAACGGGCGGAAAAAGCAGTGTGTTAAAATAGGTTGTGTAAACAATGTTTCCTTTTGGCCGTCCGTTCGCATGATTGCTGCTGAACAACTGCTTTAAACCTGACATGGTATAGCGGCGATGGTGGTGGTTAATGACATCGTGATGGCTCCACAAAAACTGAAAAGCCGGCACGCTGACAATCACACTGCCTCCCTCGCGGCATACGCGCTTCATTTCGCGCACTGCCAGCCCGTCATCTTCCACGTGCTCTATCACATCGAAGGCACATACCAAGTCAAACGAACGGTCGGGGAATTGCAGTTCCAAAATAGAGCCTTCCTGTATCTCAAACGGCAACTTATCGCGGATGAAAGCCACGCAGTAAGCATCGTATTCAACAGAAGTAACTTCGCCGAAAGCCTGTAAAAGCTCGGTTGTGCGCCCCGTTCCTGCACCAATGTTGAGAATCTTCAAATCGGTTCTGCCGTTGGCTATGGCTGCCACCCGCTCCATCAGGATGCGGTTGCGCACCTTGAACCACCAGTTGGTGCGCTCAAGCGTATAATACTCCTCATAATATTTTTTTTCCATCGCTAAGGTTGGGTCTTCTCCCGCGTTTTCAGAGTGTTGATAATATGTGCGGCAATTTGTTTGCCTTGCTCCAACCCATTTCTGACAGCAGGCGTGTAATGAATACCTCCATACACCCGACTAATTGAGGCCTCACTGGCAGCCTGACGGAAGGAGATATAACTGCGTACCGGCAAGCCGTAGCGAACCTCAGTACTGTCTTGATAAGAAAAAGGCTCTCCATACAAATGGGTAAGAATTTCGCCTGCAACACCCGAAACTACGCTGTGCCCGCTGGTGTATTCGGGGAAAGGAGGTGTTTGCAACAGTGGAATCCATGCTTTGTCAATGTATTCATTGATATAGGTTTCGGGGCGAACGACATTGCTGCGAAATTTCTCATCCCAACAACTGATAAATCCGTCGGCAAGCCCAATAGCTATCCAAGCATAAGTTTCTGCTGCCTTGTTGAAATCGTCTTTTGCCGTGCGGCTGACAATACCTGTAATGCTCATCCAGTGCCCGCCGGGGGTAATTTTTTTGGTGGCATACATCACATGCCCCTGCAAATTGACTTTGTAAGGGTTACAATCCCAAAAATTGGCAATTTCCTTCTGCTCGTCGGTGAGGTTTTTACCTGTTTGATAAACTTCATAAGCCTCTTTGTAGAAATTACTGGCCGTATCGGTGCTGAAAGGTGTTGCAGGAGGCGGAGCAAACTGGTCTGCTCTTGCCAGCGTGAAGGGGCGAATCTGATTCCAATTAGGTTCTATGGCATCCATGTAGGCAGGCGGCGTAGGAATCCAACGACCGGGGGAGGCCGTAACCGTAAATTTGGGTGCGCTTCGGGTCTCTTTGTAGCGGTCTTTGGCTGCCCATGCCATAATATGGTCGGCTACGGCTTGCCCCACTGCCATAGATTGGCGAAAATCTTCATCGGGAATACCTGCCGCTTTCATTTCGGCGTACAGTTTCTCCTGAAAGTCTTCTATCTTTTTCTCGGAAAAGATGAGCTTTTTACCCACAGTCAGATAGGCATGAACGGCCGCTAACGGCACGGAGTACCTGCGGGAAGTGTCTATCCCTGCAATGGGTTGCAAATCGTTGAGTTGCCCGGCCATGCTGCGGTATTGGGGGTTGCTCAATGCCATTGTTTCGTAGGCTGCAATAGACGCATACGCATAGATGCGGGAAGCAACAGGCGGCGAAAAAATATCGTGCACGATTACCTCTGTCAGTTGTTGCACCGAGCGATGCAAGAACTCCGGATTTGAAAGTTGTTTGTCGTAGTCAGAGGTTGATTGGCAACCTGCAACCTGCCATAGGATAATGATGATTCCTAAACGAAGAAAATTTTTCATAGGTGTTTGTTATTTTAGAAAGTTCATCAAATTTTCAGCCGCCGTTCCACAAGGTCGCGACGCTCTAATAAAACAATATTCTCTACGTGTGTTGTTTGCGGAAACATATCAACAGGCTGAGAAATTAAAGGCACGTATTTTTCTGCCATCAGTGCCAAATCGCGTGCCTGCGTAGATGGGTTACAACTTACGTAAACCACCCTCTTGGCATTGCTGTTGTTAATGGCGTGCACCACTAACTCATGCATGCCCGCACGCGGCGGGTCTGTAATGATAACGTCAGGAATACCGTGCTGCGCCATAAAGGCATCGTTGAATACCTGCGCCATATCGCCTGCAAAGAACGAGGCATTGTCTACCTGATTCAACGAAGCATTCAACCAAGCATCCTGAACGGCAGCTTCTACATATTCAATACCAACTACTTTTTTGGCCTGATTGGCAACAAAGCAGGCAATTGTTCCGGTTCCGGTGTAGAGGTCATACACTATTTCCTCCCCTGTAAGCCCGGCAAGGGCACGGGTTGCCTTGTAGAGTTCCACTGCCTGACGGCTGTTGGTCTGAAAAAACGACTTGGGGCCGATTCGGAAACGCATATGCTCCATTTGCTCCTCTATGTAAGGGATACCCTTGTATAAAGTGAGTTCAAGGTCGTCAAATGTATCATTTCCTTTCTGATTGACCACATAGAATAGGGAAGTAATTTCCGGAAATCGGTTGGCAATGAACTGCATGGTAGCCTCAATCTGTTCGGGCAGATTGTCGTAGAACTGCAAAATAACCATCCATTGCCCCAGCGTTGTATTGCGCACGGTTAGGTTTCGCAAAAAGCCCTTTTGCAGCCAAATATCAAAAAAAGTATAGCCGTTTTTTAGGGCAAAGGCCTTTAACTCGTTGCGAAGTGCATTAGAAGGGTCGGCCTGATGGTAACAGGTCTCAATGTCAATAACCTTATCAAAGTGATTGGGCACATGAAACCCGACCGCATTTTGCTCCATGTGTGGGGCTTCTGCCAGCATCTCACGCGGAAACCAGCGCTTGTTGGAAAAAGAAAACTGCAATTTGTTCCGATAGTGCGTAGTTTGCGCCGAAGGCAGAATCGTGCGATGCTCGGGTATAAACACCTTACCAATCCGCTCGATGCAATCATGCACATGTTTTTGCTTCCATTGCAATTGCGCCTCGTAGGTCAGGTGCTGGAAACGACACCCACCGCAATAACCAAAGTGCGCACAGTGCGGCTCGCGACGTTGCGGCGAAGGCACAACCAAATTAGCAAGGCGGGCTTCCATAAAGTTTTTCTTTTGCAGATATACCTGAACGTCAGCTATATCACCTATGACAGCCCCCTCCACAAAAACCACAACTCCATTATGGCGGGCAAGCCCTTTGCCCTCGGTAGTCATTTCTTCAATATGCACCCGCTCCAACAGCAGGTCAACTTTTTTCGTCCTTCCCATATCACAAAATTAGGCTTTGTTTCACATCCTTGCGATGCAAATCTACCTCTTTACCTATCTTTGCACATGGATTTGCTCATTCCAACGCTATTCTTTATTGTCGGCAGTTTGGTTTTTATATCAACCACTTTTGGCGTATGGCGTTTGCTGCGTCCCCATCGCCCCGATGCCAATAAACTGACTGCCTATGAGTGTGGCGAGGAGCCTGTCGGCAGCGCACACAGGCTTTTTAACAGCCGTTTTTACATTGTTGCGCTTGTCTTCTTATTGTTCGAGGCCGAACTGTTGTTTCTATTTCCGTGGGCAGTGGCAGCCTTTCGGCCACAGGCAGCCGCTTCAACCGCATGGGCAACTTTTGTGAGTATTGAAATTTTTTTGTTCATATTTATTCTGGCAGTTGGACTGGGCTATGTGTGGCGAAAAGGTTACTTCAACTGGGGTAAGATGAATTATTCGCAAACACCCATACAAAACAGCCCGATTCCCCGTTCTGTTTATGAAGCATTTAATAAACGGCAATAAAATTGCTGTTTATGTTTCGGCTACCTTTCCGCTATGATAGAAGAACTTGTCTGCTGTGCCCTGCTGGCATTTACCATTTCGCTGGTATTGATGCCTGAGATAATTAAGGTAGCGCACAGCTATCAAATCCACGACCTGCCCAACGAGCGCAAAGTGCACTCGCAGCAAATTCCCCGCTTTGGCGGATTGGCTATTTTTATAGGTCTGATTATCACCCTGTTGCTTTGGTCTTTCTGGCGCAGCGAATTGTTCAATCTGCCGTTGCTCGCTGCTGCCACAGGCATCTTGATTATCGGCTTCCGCGATGACTTCCTGCCTTTGCGGCCAAGCATCAAACTCTTAGCCGAAATTGCGGGCGCTTTCATCATTATTTTCTTTGGCGATATTCGCCTCAACTCCTTGCATGGCCTGCTGGGCATCGGCGAACTGCCGATTTACGTCAGCTATCCCGTAAGTATTTTTACCATCGTGGTTATTACCAATGCCTTCAACCTGATTGACGGCATCAACGGGTTGGCGGGTTCTATCGCGATATTGGTATTTGGCACTTACGGGTCTTGGTTCTACATCAACGGCGATATGGCCACTGCTGCCCTTTGCTTCGGCATTATTGGCAGCACACTTGCCTTTCTGATTTTTAATTATCAATCCAAAATATTTATGGGCGACTGTGGCTCGCTGCTGCTTGGTTTTATGGCTGCTGCCGTAACCATCAAATTCTTGGGAGATAATGCCCGCCTTCCGGAAACGGCCGCACATTATTTTACCAGCCCGATTATGTTTGTTTCCTGCTTGCTGGCCTTCCCGCTGTTTGATACCATCCGCGTATTTACCCTCCGAGTGGCATCGGGGGTTTCGCCCTTTACCCCCGACCGCAACCACATTCATCATCTGCTCATCGGTATGAACTTCCCTCATGCCGTAGCTACCACCATTATTTTGGCCTTCAATCTCGCATTTATCATCGCTGCACTGTTGCTTCAAGGATATAACGACAACCTGCTTGTACCCGGCGGCATCATCTCTGCCATCATACTGACCCGTTTTCTAAAATCAAGAACCACCCGATTCAACGGCAAAAAGGGGAATTTGCTTCACGATGTGCGTAAAGCCACACAGAAAACCAGAAGCACCGGCAAAGAGAAAGTGGGTGAGGGCGTATAAAAAACCCGTCGGCAAACAATGTACCAACGGGTTGAGCAAGTTATAAACGCTTCATCAGTAGCTTTTTATGTGGCAATTACGCCATGCTTACGCTTACATGCTTTTTGATAACTCTTGCCACTTCGGGTAATGAGTCGTAGAGTTGGCGGTAAGAGTCTATCACAAAATATTTTTCCTGAAACTTGTCTTTAATATAAGGTGTGTTGATGATATCTTCCACATTAAAAGGTACGCGCAGCGGTTGCTCACCAAGGCAATAAACAGACTCGCCGCTGGAAGACAAAATACCTGCTCCATAGATGCGCAATCCTTCCTCGGCATCGTTAATCAGACCAAACTCTACCGTGTACCAGTAAAGCCTTGATATGAGTTCTATTGCCCACTCGTTGTCAATGTATTCCAGTGCGATGTTGCTCAGACCGCTCAAAAAGTTGCAGAAGTCCTGATTAGTGAGCAAAGGCACATGCCCGAATACATCGTGAAACATGTCAGGCTCTTCCAGATAATCCAACTCGGCAAGTTTGCGAAACCAAGTAGTTGCCGGAAACTTTTTGTTCAGCAACAGCTCGAAAAACGGTTTGTTGTCAATCAGGCCGGGAACTACTACCAACTGCCAGCCTGTGTGTTTGGCGAGTGCTTCGTTTACTTCATCAAAATGAGGGATTCTGTCGCGGCGGAAACCTACTTTGGCAATCCCTTCTATGTAGGCACTCGAAGCAAGCCCCGGCAACAATGTCATTTGTCGGTCAAACAATAATTGCCACACCTGTCTGTCTTCATCGGTATAGCGGCTATAGTCCTGCTTCTCTATCATTGTAGTGTTATTATTTAGTAAAGCAACTATTGGCAAGTTAATTAATTGTTTCAAAAAATCCATGTTTTGGCGCGGAAAAAATAAAAAGCCGCCCTCAAAGAGAACGGCCTTTCTTCATCGTCAAATTAATTTGTATAAAAACTTAAACTTTATCACATCGCTTTTTGCAAAAGAATGTGCTTCAGCCATGCAAAGATACGCTTTTTCTTGCGATAGGGCAAAATAAAGGCCAAAGTATTGTGCTTGCTGCGCACCTGCTCTTACCGTGCTATGTTTCCTTTAAAACCCTGCCAAAGCTGTTTGAGTTCATTCGGGCCATATTTTTAATCTTTTGCATGATAATAATTAGTAAAACAACTATTTTTTCGTAGCTTTGTTCCACCAATCAGATTTTACTCACCTAACAGGAATAACAATATGAAAACGCTCGAGATGCAAGCACCGGGAGTAGCCGAAACTACCGACTTTCTGCCCATCAATGGCACAGACTATGTAGAGTTGTATGTTGGCAACTGCAAACAGGCTGCTCATTACTACCAAAGCGCTTTCGGTTTTCAACCGCTTGCCTATGCAGGTTTGGAAACCGGCCTGAAAGACCGCGAGAGCTATGTATTGCAGCAAGGTAAAATTCGCCTTGTGCTCACTTCGCCACTGAAAGGAGGCACTGAAATCGGTCGCCACATTGACCTGCACGGCGACGGCGTAAAAGTAGTTGCCCTCTGGGTGGACGATGCGGTTTCTGCTTTCAACGAAACCGTGAGCCGCGGGGCTAAACCTTACATGGAGCCTGTAACCGAAGAAGATGAATTTGGCAAAGTAGTTCGTTCGGGTATTTACACCTATGGCGAAACTGTTCACATATTCGTAGAGCGCAGCCGCTACAACGGCCCCTTCCTGCCCGGCTTCCGCGCGTGGAACCCTGCTTACCGCCCTGCGGACGTGGGTTTGAAATATGTTGACCACATGGTAGGCAATGTAGGCTGGAACGAAATGAACAAATGGGTTGATTTTTATGCTCGCGTAATGGGGTTTTCGCAACTGGTGTCTTTTGACGACAAGGACATTTCTACGGAATACACCGCGCTGATGAGCAAGGTGATGAGCAACGGCAATGGCCGCATCAAATTCCCGATTAATGAACCTGCGGAAGGAAAGAAAAAATCACAGGTAGAAGAATACTTGGATTTTTACGGCGGAGCGGGCGTACAACACATAGCCGTAGCAACCGATAACATTATTGAAACGGTTACACAGTTGCGCAACCGCGGCGTTGAGTTCCTGCGCGTACCGGCCACTTACTACGACACTGTTTTGGAGCGTGTGGGCGAAATAGACGAAGACCTGCTGCCATTGAAAGAGTTGGGTATTCTGATTGACCGCGACGAAGAGGGCTACTTGTTGCAGATTTTCACCCGTCCGGTAGAGCCGCGCCCCACCATGTTTTTTGAAATTATTCAGCGCAAAGGGGCTAAATCGTTCGGCAAAGGCAATTTCAAAGCCTTGTTTGAGGCCATCGAGCGCGAGCAGATGCTCCGCGGAACGCTGTAAGGAACTTCTTAGAAGTGATTGCTGTATGATTTGAAGCACCGGCAGGCATTTGCCTGTCGGTGTTTTTTATCGGTCAAAATTCTGAATAGCTACGAGTTATATTTCCAGTGGTTGAGTTTACAGCAGGCTTTTGCAGAGCAAGTATTTCGGGCAGATGGATGACATGTTTTTACGCTGACTTATTTGCAGGATTCGGATTTGAAGCGGAATAAAGCATTTGACCATAAAATCTGCTAACGTCCGTGTGCCGATTGATGTGCTTAAATTTGTTCATTTACTTACATCCGAAATCCCCAATCCGAAATCCGAAATTTTAATCAATGCCCGTACTTAGCCTTTACGGCCTCCAATGAATAAGGGAGGTAGGCATCCACGTTCTGTCCGTAGCGGTAGATATCGCGCACGATGGTAGAGCTGATATAAGCCAGATGCGGCGAAGTGATGAGCAATACGGTTTCCAAACCTGCTACCACCTGCTTATTGACTTGTGCAATGGAGTTTTCATACTCAAAGTCGGTGGTGTTGCGCAATCCGCGGAGGAGAAACTGTGCGCCTTTTTGCCGGGCAAACAGGGCAGTAAGCCCCTGAAAGGTTTCCACTGACACATTCGGCGTATCAGCGAAAGTTTCGCGGATGCAATCCATCATCAGTTCTAAGGGGAAAAAGCGTTGCTTTTGGCTGTTATGGCCAATACCAATGATGATGTGGTCAAAAAAGTGGCTGCCGCGACGCACAATATCTTCATGCCCTCGGGTGAAAGGGTCAAACGAGCCGGGGAAAATCGCAATTCGGGCTGACATAGGTGTAGATTATGGTTTTAGTGCGCACTAAGATACGCCCGATATTGATTCCTTACGCTTTCTCCGCAGAACTATTTCGGCAGCATGGCAGATGCCGCCAATCGGCGGATTGTATTTGCGAATGACGATTTTTACATGGGAAGCAGTGCCGAATCGGTTGAAAATCTGTTGTACGATGCGCTCGCCTAAGTGTTCCAGCAACTGCGCGGGTTTTTCCATTTCCTCTTTGGCGATGGCGTAGAGGGTTTCGTAGTTAATGGTATCGGCCAAACGGTCGTTGACGGCGGCACGGCTTAAATCGGTGCGCACGACAATATCTACCCCGTACCGATTGCCGATTTTGCGCTCTTCGGGGTAGTAGCCGTGGTAAGCAAAAAAAACAAGCCCTTTGAGAGAGACGGTATCAACGGGAGGCATGGAAATGTAGGTGAGTTGGTTAGATGATGGAATGATGAGTTATTTCATCGGTAAGTGATTCGGCAAAATTAAGTGTAATTACATAATCACATTTATGGTTGGTAATAACGTGATTTTTCGCTGATTTTTTAAACTCCGAATTCCTAAATGCAAATGACGAGATGCCGATTGATATTGCTCACGCACCCAAATTGCTTCATCAATACCTCCTGTGATTACAGCGAATCAAAAAATGACCAGTCCGCATCTTCATTGTTAGAAGACACCACTTGTTTTTCCGGCTCCTGATGTACAGGCGGCGGCATTGTAGGCGATGCAGATGGTTTCTTTTGTTGCAAATGGTCGTCTATTTCCTTTAAATCCTGCCGCGCCTGCATGTTTTGTTGTCGCATCAGCTCGTTGGCTTTGCGGATTTCTTCTTCGTAAACGACCGTTCGCTTGAAGGCCTCTACTTGGTCTATTCTGTGTTGAGTATCGGTAATCAGTTGCCGCATTTCGTGGAGCAAGGTATCGCGTTGTTTTTCCAACAGGCGGCAGGTGTAGTCTAACTTGCGGAGTTCCTCGCGCATTTCCGAAAGCGACTGATGGGTGCGCTGGTTTGCCTCTTTAATCATGGCGCGGGCTTTCATGCGGGCATCTTCCAATATCTGATTGGCTTTGATGCGGGTTTCATACATCAATAGGTCAGCTTCGCGTTTAGCATTTTCCCGCAGCGCATTGTTGCTGTCTTCCAACTTGTTCAGATGCCGGAAAAGTGAAGCCTCTATATCTTTGAGGCGGTTCAGTTCCGACATGGCATTGGCAAGTTTGGCTTCCAAATCCTGATTGCGGTAGCCGACTTCCTCCCATGCCTGCGACAGTGCGTTCAGAAAAGAATGGACTTCCTCTTTGCTGTAACCGCCAAAGGTTACTTTTTCAAAGGATTTTTTGCGAATGTCTAACGATGTAACTTTCATAAAAGGGGCTGCCTGCCGTTAGCCTGTAATGTGTTTCAACAACTAATGTTTTACATGATAACGCAATATAGCGGTTGCAAATTAGAGAAAACCAAGAAAAATCCAACAACAGACTTATTTTT
This sequence comes from Rhodoflexus caldus, assembly GCF_021206925.1. Lineage (NCBI taxonomy): Bacteria > Pseudomonadati > Bacteroidota > Cytophagia > Cytophagales > Thermoflexibacteraceae > Rhodoflexus > Rhodoflexus caldus. The sequence continues at coordinate 89,683 of NZ_JAJPRF010000012.1, forward strand.
GCTAAAAATTGATTGAGTTTTCCACAGTAAACTCCCAAACAGACAGCGTTCGGTCGTCGGAAGCGGCAACAAATTGGTTATTGTTGAGCCAAAGCAATTTATTTACCGAAGTGCCGTGGCCGGCATGTCGGGCACGGTCAATCACCTTCCGCAAGGTAAATGTGGCGGCCTCCCAGAGTTTAATGGATTTGTCTTTGCTGCAAGTAATAAACCACCTGCCATCGGGGCTGTATGCTATATGATTGATGGTGTACATATGTGCAACAATACTTTGTTGCAGCGCATAGCCGGCTGCCACGTTCCATATGCGCAAATGTGCGTCGCGGCTGCCGCTGAGCAAGTAACGCCTGCAAGGCGAGTAGGTAAGTGAAAAAACGGAGTTGGTGTGCCCTGCTAACTTTGCTATGGGCTGCATGGTGCGGTGGTCTATAATGTAAATATGGTGGTCGCTTGTACCAACTGCCAAATGCGGCAGGGAGGCATGTAGGGCTAAACAACGCAGGCTTTTGTCGCAAATTTGCCATTTGCCGATTGTTTGCAGGCGGTCGGCAGTCAGCACAACCAACTCGCCGCTGCCTGTGGCGACATACAGCCGATTGTTTTGGCAGGCTATATCAAAAATGGCAGCCGAAGTAACGGCGGCCGAGGCTGCAACCTGTCGCGTGTCTGTTTGGATGCGGTACACCCCTTGGTTGTTTTGCCCTACTACAAGCGCTTGCTCCTCGGGAAGCGGGCAAAGGGCATATACCGTTCCGGATACTCTGGCGATGAGTTGCCCCTGTTCAGGCTTGTTTTTGTCCCACAGCACAACCAGACCGTCATTGCCTGCCGAGTAAAAACAATCGGGCGCAGCGGCAGGAGCAAGCGCATAGAGGCTGTCGGCATGGCCTGTCATTGTGGCAATTTTTTTTACCTGTATTTTAGCCATATCCCTTTGCAGTTCCCTGATTAGTCTTATTTTTGTATGAGGCGCATTTTTCAGAGCATGTACAGGTTTTTTACATCTGTTTTACTGATAGCAAGTTGGCTTTTCGCTCAACCCTTGATGGGGCAAACCCAATCGGTCGGGGATGATACAACAGACCCGATAGCAGGCTATCAGAAACTGATTGCTTCCGGCGGCGACTACGATACCCTATCTGCCCAAACGCTTGAACGCTTGCTGTACAAGGCCAATGCCAGCTATTACGGCCCTAAGTTGGTAGTTGAAAATTTTGCCAAAAGCCATCTGTTGGCCATTTATGCCTATCAGCAGCAAGAGTTTTCGGAAGCTATCCTCTATGCACATCTTGCACTCCGATGGGCTGCAAAAATAGGGGATGATAACTGTAAAGCATCATCGTTTCGCATACTGTCCGATATTTACAACAAACAGAATCGCTACGACTCGGCGCTGCACTATAAAACCAAGGCACTTGTCATCTACCAGCAGCTAAGAAATCATACCCTTGCCAATGTAATGAATTATCAGATTGGCAATTTGTATTTTGACGTAAACGACTACGACCAAGCCAAAGTTTTTTTAGACGAATTTCTGCAAAGAGATACGCGCTATAATATCACCCATACGCTGCGAGCCTATAACCGAATAGGGCGCATTTATCACTTTCAGGGACGCTACGATGTGGCCGTAGGCTATTTTGAACATGCTGCCACACTTGCCGCCCGTTACAACATGCCGCAGTGGGTAGTAACGGCTAAGGGGAATATCGGGAAGGTGTATTTTAAACAACAGAAATACCGCGAAGCCATTCCCCTGTTGGAAGCAAGCTACCTTTCTGCCTTAGAATATCGGGATACCAGCCGCGCCGTTGTTGATAACTGCACGCTGGCCGAAACCTATCTTAGTACAGGTAACAAGCAAAAAGCAGCGGAACTGCTACAACAAGCAGCAAAACTGACCAATGCTACTGCCATAAGTGCCGAAGCCCAACTTGCCTACTTGCGTTTTCGGTATCTGTATGCCAAATCATTGGCCGATGCCTCGACCGCACTACAATTTTTGGAAGCATACAAACACTTGGGCGATTCGCTCAACAGTTACAGTTCGCAAAAGAAATTAGAACAAGTGCGCACTATGAATGCGGAGGCTGTTCAGCAAATACATGATAAATTGATGCAGAAAAAAGCCGAGTCGGCAGAACAGGAGCGCAACTATCTGCTCGTAGGCAGCCTTTTGTTTGCAGCGGTGGTCATACCGATGTTATTCTTCCTGATACGCCTTAATCGGAAGCGCAGGCGCGCAAACCTTGATTTGGAACGCAGCCAATACGAAATTGGTTTGAAAAACAGGTTGTTGCAAGAACAGAACAAACAAATAGCCGCCCAAGCTGCCAATTTGGAACAGATGGTCAAAGAGCGCACCCGCGACCTTGAAGCTACTATTAAAGGCCTCAACAGCCACAACAAAGACCTTCAACAATTTTCCTACATCGTTTCTCACAATATCCGCTCGCCCATTACCCAAATACTGGGGCTGATTAGCATTTTTAATGTCAATCAGTTAGATGACCCGCTCAATATAGAGATATTGAAAAACCTGCAAAAATCGGCAGCCAACCTTGACCAAGTCATCAAAGACCTGAACATTATTATTTCTACCCGCCAAAGCCTCGATGCATTGAAAGAAAAAGTTGATTTGGAGGAAATCATGCGGCAGGTACTGATTGGTTTGGAAGCCAATATTGCAGCCACACGGGCGAGTATTCAGTACGATTTTACCTTACAGCCCATACTCTACACGGTCAGAGGCTACATGCACAGTATTTTGCACAACTTAGTGTCCAATGCGATTAAATACCGCGCCGAGAACCGCACCCCGCATATTGTGGTTTCATCTGACCAAGTAGGCGATTTTTGCTGCCTGACCGTTGCGGACAACGGGCTGGGAATAGACCTTGCCAATACCGATACTTACAAAATATTCGGCCTGTACCAACGGATGCACACCCACACCGAAGGCAAAGGACTTGGCTTATATTTGGTTAAAACTCAGGTAGAATCGCTCGGAGGAACTATTGGCGTAGAAAGCCAACTGGGTGTCGGAACGGTTTTCCGCATTATGCTGCCCCTGTTGTAAGCAGCAGTAACACGCCTTCCAGTGTCTGCCGTGTTCACTACAATGGTCAAATCCGAGTAACTTTGCCCGATGCAAACTGCCACAGAATTCCCGTTGCTCGCACGTATAGAAACCCCTGCCGATTTGCGCCAACTCCCCGTTGAGCAATTGCCACAGGTATGCCACGAACTGCGGCAGTTTATCATAGACCATGTTTCGCGTTCGGGAGGACATCTGGGGGCAAGTCTGGGTACGGTGGAACTGACCGTGGCGCTCCACTATGTACTCCAAACACCCGATGACGTGCTCATTTGGGACGTAGGGCATCAGGCTTACGGTCATAAAATTCTGACCGGCAGACGCAAAGCATTTGCCGCCAATCGGAAGTGGGGCGGCATTGCAGGCTTTCCCGTTCGCACAGAAAGCGTATTTGATGCCTTCGGAACAGGTCATTCCTCTACATCGGTTTCGGCAGCCTTGGGTATGGCCAATGCCTCACGGCTGGCAGGCAACTATACCCGCACTCATGCAGCCGTTATCGGCGACGGAGGGCTGACTGCCGGAATGGCCTTTGAAGCGCTCAATCACGCCGCAAGCAGCAGCCAGCGGCAAGTAAATCTGTTGGTGATTGTTAATGATAACGGCATCTCGATTGACCCCAACATAGGCGCACTGCACGAGCAAATGCAGCAATGGCCTAACCAAAGCCCGACAGCACCTACTAATTTTTTCCAATCGCTCAACATTCCTTATTACGGCATTGCCGACGGCCACGATGTAATCGCATTGGTACACCAATTAACAGCGCTAAAAGCACAACAGGGGCTTCGCTTACTTCATTGCCGAACCATCAAAGGCAAGGGGCTGGAACAGGCCGAGCAAAACCAAACCTTTTGGCACTCGCCCGGCAAATTTGATAAGCATACAGGCGAAATTATCAGCATAAAACCAAGTTTTCAGCCCGCCAAATATCAGGATGTTTTCGGGGAAACGCTTGCAGAACTGGCTGCCCGGAATCCGCAGATAGTCGGCATTACACCTGCCATGCTTTCCGGCTCGTCCATGCAGCGGCTGATGGATGTTTTTCCGGAACGGACATTTGATGTGGGCATTGCCGAACAGCACGCTGTTACTTTTGCCGCAGGTATGGCTGCACAGGGCATGATTCCTTATTGCAACCTCTACGCAACTTTTGCCCAGCGTGCCTACGACCAAATGATTCACGATGTCTGTTTGCAAAAACTGAAAGTAATTTTTTGCCTCGACCGCGCCGGCTTGGTAGGGGCAGACGGAGCCACCCATCAGGGCGCTTTTGATATAGCCTCTCTGCGCTGCATCCCCGAGTTGCTGATAGCCGCCCCGATGGATGAGGCAGAATTGCGCCAACTGCTCTACACCGCACAACTTTCCGATATACAACAACCTTTTGCCATTCGCTATCCGCGCGGGCACGGCGTTTTGCAAGAGTGGCGGCAACCTTTCCAAAAAATTCCTGTCGGTAAAGGAAGAATATTGATGCGTGGCGAACGAATAGCTGTACTGAGCATTGGCCATACGGGAAACTTTGTGCAACAGGCAGCCATTGCACTTGCCGAAGAAGGCATCCGCATCAGCCATTACGATATGCGCTTTGTTAAACCCTTAGACGAAGAACTGCTTGCGATGGCAGCCGCACATCGCGCCATTCTGACAGTAGAAGACGGCATCCTTGCGGGCGGTTTTGGCTCGGCAGTGTTGGAGTGGCTAGCCGACCGCCAACTGAACGTACCTGTTATCAGGCTGGGGCTCCCCGATGAGTTTATTCCCCACGGCGAGCCCGCTCAGCAGTACGATTACTGCGGCATTGATACAGCCCATATCACAGCCCGCCTGCGGGAACTTTGGCAAAAGACAGATGCAACCCGACAACCGTGATTATACGTTAAGCAAACTATCTGATGTTAAACTTTATTTCCATGAAAAACTGCAAACTTTTCTTCTGCCTGCTTTTTGCGGGCATCACCATGCAGGCAGTGGCGCAAAGCGACAATGCCGAAACGCCAAAAAACCTGATTAAGGTTAATTTGCTAAGCCCTGTGGTACGCACCGGCTCATTCTTCTACGAGCGCGTACTCAACGACAAAAGCAGTCTCCAATTAGGCTTTTTCTATACAGGCACTTCCTTTGCAGGCACACAGTTTCGCGGGATAGGCATTACGCCCGAATACCGCTTCTACCTTTCCGAAAGCAAACAAGCGCCTGCCGGATTTTTTGTTGCGCCTTTTGTACGCTACCAGAACCTCAACCTGTCCGATAAAGACGATGCCAGTATTTCGGCTACTTACAGTTCTTTTGGCGGCGGTGTATGCGTGGGCAACCAGTGGTTATTCAAAAATCAGGTTAGTCTCGAGCTGTTTGGCGGCCCCTCTTTTAACGCAACCTCGTTCACGGGCAAAAACGGCGCTACCAAGGATGATTTTTTCCTGACCAACTTTGGGTATTTCTCCTTCCGATTCGGCGTTGCCTTGGGCTTTGCTTTCGGTCAATAGCTCTACCTGCTGAAACAATGCAAGAAAGCCACCCCGAGTTTGTCAGGGTGGCTTTTTGAATAAGCAAACAAACGATTTCTTACTAAACAGGCACGCAGACTATTGCGGACAGCACAGCATGTCTCTGATTTTTCACTCTAAATCCCGAATTCCGAAATATAATACCACTTTTCTTGCTGATTTGCCTGACAATCATTTGCTTACTGCTTTTCAAGCTCCATTTCCTCAATTTTACCTGCCGCATTTCTTTTTACATTGACAATTTTGTGCGGTGCTTTTTTCTGGTCTTTCAGGTAATTGAGGTACTTGCTGATAGTAGTCGGGCGGTCATAGTCTTTTTCGCCGTTGAACGTGCCAATGATAATCAGTACGGGCGCATCAGGCGAAACAAACATATTTAATGCTTCCTGAATGCGATTATTGGCGGCAGCCGTATTACCGGAGCCTACAATATCGCGGAAATATTCCTGAATGGTGGGCGCAACTTTAGCAATTTCATTTTTGCGTTTTTCTTCTTCTTCGCGCATGCGGCGTTCTTCCTCTGCACGGCGTGCACGTTCGGCTTTCTCATTGGCTAACTTTTGTTCCAACTGACGAATGAGCGCCTGCACCTCAGGGTCATCTATATTTTGCGCTTTGATGCGGTTCAGTGCCTGCTCACGTTCTTCTATTGACTTACCGTCATCGTTCAGCAAGGCTTGCAAATCGGCTTTTGCTTGTGCTATCTGCTTTGCTTTTGCCTCTTTTGCCTGTTGCTCCGCTAATTTTTTCTTGCTCTTACACGAAGTAGTACCGCCAAGCGATAAGATACCGATGAGGAATATCCACAAATACTTTTGCATAGGTTCAATGGTTATGATACATTTTCGGAAGCCCGAAAGTAATAAAATCGTGCCGAAATCCTCTGCTTTGCGGTAATTTTGGCAAACTAAATCTGATTGCCTTGCTGTATCGTTCTCTCATCCGCCCCCTGCTTTTTCTGATGGATGCCGAAAAGGCGCATCATTTCACCTTCGGCATGATAAAATGGCTGTTGTCGTTGCCATTGGCAAAGGCTATCACGCGCTTATTATTTGCCCCGCAACAGAAGGGTTTGCAAAAAGAACTAATGGGGCTTACTTTTCCCAATCCGATAGGGCTGGCCGCCGGTTTTGACAAAGATGCCCGCCTGATTGATGAGTTGGCATGTTTTGGGTTTGGGTTTATTGAAATCGGGACGCTGACCCCGCGCCCGCAAAGCGGCAATCCACAGCCCCGCCTGTTTCGTTTGCCGCAGGACAGCGGTTTGATTAATCGCATGGGGTTCAATAATGAAGGTGTGGCGGCTGCCGTAGAGCGGCTCAAAAAGCGGCAAACCAATCTGATTATCGGAGGCAACATTGGCAAAAACAAGGATACCCCCAACGAAGAAGCACTTAACGATTACCTTGTCTGCTTTGAGGCACTCTACGACTACGTAGATTATTTTGTGATCAATGTGAGTTCGCCTAATACGCCCGGATTGCGGCAATTGCAGGAAAAAGAACCGCTTACTGCGCTTTTGCAGGCTTTGCAGGCTCGCAATCAACAGAAGCCCCAACCCAAACCCATTCTGCTCAAAATAGCACCCGACCTGACCGAACAGCAATTAGACGATATTGTAGCAATTGTTACAGCCACCCGATTGGCAGGTGTCATCGCTACCAATACCACCATCAGCCGCGAGGGGCTGCAAACCTCCGCAGATACCTTGGCAGCCATTGGCAACGGCGGATTGAGCGGCAAACCTGTTCGCAGCCGTTCAACAGAGGTTATTCGCTATTTGGCGCAAAAAAGCAATAAACACTTTGTTATCATAGGGGTAGGCGGCATTTTTACAGCCGAAGATGTGCGGGAAAAACTCGCCGCAGGTGCCGACCTTGTGCAAGTCTATACAGGCTTTGTTTATGAAGGGCCTGCAATGATTAAAAAAATTTGTGCGCAACTGTAGCAGCCGATACAAGCCTGTAATTGCCTGTATCGGCCGAATATGTGTGTGTAACTTACTGCAATACCATCTTAGGCTTCAACGTGCCGTTGATGATATGTATGAAGCCGTTGCTCGCTTTAATATCAGGCTGTACGATTGTTGCGCCGTCTATCATCACTTTGCCGTTTTTGACTGATACAACAATATCGTAACCCGCCATCGTTTTCAGTTTTTGGCCGTCTTTCAAGTTGGCAAGCGGGAGTGCATTTTCCACAATATGCAACTTCAATAAATTTTGTAAACGGGCTTTATTGGCAGGCTGCATCAACTCATCAATTTTAGCAACTGTCAGCGCCGAATCGGTAGGGGCGAAAACGGTGTAATTCGTGCTGCTTTCTACTTCCAGCATACCGGCCAACTCTGCCGTTTGGAGGGCAGCTACTAACTTGTTCAGTTCCGAATGGAGCTGTGCGGTTTGGGCAATGGTTTTAGGCAAGGCATTGATAGAGTCCTGCACGCGTTTGGCTTCTGCTTCCAAGCGAGCAATAGAATCGGCAATCCGGGCGGAATCTTGACGGGCTTTTTCGTGAGCAGCTTTACCGCCATCGCCGCAAGCACCCAACAGCGCGGAAGCTATCAGCAGCGCCGATATACCGCCGAAGAATTTATGTAGTATCATGGTTAAAAAGGTTTAGTTTACACTGTCAAAGTTAATCGCTTGGAACGTTCAGACAGAAAAAACACGCATCAAATAATGATTAATCTGATTAACTATTAAAATAAAAAAGACGCGCATGGCGCGTCTTTTTTAAACCTTAACCAATAAACAACACATAAAATAAACACATGCTTGGCTGTAGGGGAAGGATTCGAACCTTCACGGGGTCGTTAGGCATCTACAAAGAAAATGAAGCAAGCGATTGATTGATTGATTGATTGATTCATTGTCTCTGTAGGCTTTATCCTGAAATCCCCACCCCCGAGACAGGAGGGCATGGCTGCCGGTTTCATCACCCTACATTGTGAAGTTTTTAATGAAAAGCATTTACATTAAAAACTTTTGAATTATTTTGCCGCGAATTATCGGGATTTTAAAGAACTTTTATTGTGCTGTAGGGGAAGGAGTCGAACCTTCACGGGGTCGTTAGGCACATAAGAAAGTGAAGCAAATGCTTGTTTCACACTCTCGAGGCTTTTTCCGGAATCCCCACCCCCGAGACAGGAGGGCATGGCTGCCAGTTTCATCACCCTACATTGTGATTGTTTTGATGTAGCAAAATTACAATAAACAATCTTAATATTGCAAACTTTGCAACAAAGTTTCTTTAAATTTCGTGAAATCGTAATATTAAATATGTTTTATTGAAAAAATTGTTTTTTGGGTGCACTATGAACGACAAAAATTTAGAAATTGATAATATCGACATCAAGATATTATCTGAGTTGATGAAGGATGCCAAAACACCGTACACCGAAATTGCCGATAAAGTTTGTGTGTCCGGCGGCACAGTACACGTTCGGATGAAAAAGTTGGAAAAGATGGGTATTGTTCGGGGGGCATCGCTCATTATCGATTTTAGCAAACTGGGGTATGACATTACCGCTTTTCTGGGGATTTATTTGCAAAAAAGCTCAATGTATGAAACCGTTTGTAATGAGTTGGCAAAAATCCCCGAAATTCTGACCTTGAATTATACCACAGGTGCGTACAGCATTTTTGCCAAGCTCACTTGCCGCGATACGAACCACTTGCGCGAGGTGCTGTACGAAAAAATTCAGAAAGTCAGAGGAATAGAGCGGACGGAGACGTTCATTTCGCTCGAGGAGCGCATCAACCGTCCGCTGCAAATAGACCAGAATCTGTATAAATAAAATTTAGTCAATAGAAATTTTGTGCCCCATTTTATCGCGCTTCGTGCGTAAGTACTTGGCATTGTGCGGATTAGGCGGGAATTGAATAGGTACGCTTTCTACAATTTCCAGCCCGTAGCCCAACAATCCCGCTCGTTTTTTCGGATTGTTGGAAATGAGCCTGATTTTGCTTACGCCCAAATCACGGAGGATTTGCGCGCCTACTCCGTAGTCGCGGGCATCCATCGGCAAGCCAAGCTCTAAGTTGGCTTCTACGGTATCTCTTCCCTGTTCCTGCAATTTGTAGGCTCTCAACTTATTCACTAATCCGATGCCGCGCCCTTCCTGATTCATGTAGAGCACTACGCCTTTGCCGGCCTTTTCTACCATCTGCATAGCGCCTTGCAGTTGCTTGCCGCAGTCGCAACGGCAAGAGCCGAAAATATCGCCCGTAGCACAGGAAGAATGTACTCGCACCAGTATAGGCTCGTCTTTGTCCCAAGTGCCTTTCACAAGTGCCATGTGAATATCGCCCGTATTGGTTTGGCGGTAGGCAGCTAACTCAAAATCACCGTATTCGGTAGGCATGTGCACGCGTTCCTCCATCACAATCAGCGATTCTTTTTTCAAGCGATACGAAATCAGGTCTTTAATGGCCACTAATTTCAGCCCTTTTTCATCGGCAAAGCGGCGCAATTCGGGCAAGCGGGCAGGTTCGCCGTCTTCGTTCAGCACTTCAATAATTGCCCCGGCAGGATACAGCCCGGCTAAGCGTGCCAAATCAACGCTTGCTTCGGTATGCCCCGCACGGCGCAGTACCCCGCCGTTGAGGGCTTTTAGCGGGAAAATATGCCCCGGACGACGAAAATCTGACGGTTTAGATTCGCTATCGGTGAGTGCTTTAATCGTTTTAGCGCGGTCGGTTGCCGAAATGCCCGTTGTTACACCGTGTCCTTTCAAGTCCACCGTAACGGTAAATGCCGTCTGGTGCATGTCGGTATTTTTGCCGACCATCAGGTCTAAACCCAATTGCTCGCAGCGTTCTTCGGTGAGCGTGCAACAGAGCATCCCTCGCGAAGAAAGCATGAAATTGACCGTTTCGGGGGTAATCAGCTCGGCGGCGCAAACCAAGTCGCCTTCGTTTTCGCGGTCTTCATCATCTACCATAATGATGACTTCGCCACGGCGGATGGCCTCAATGGCCTCTTCAATAGAATCCAGGCGGATAGAATCGTTCGGAGTTGCGTTCATGATAATGTTTTTGCCTGCATTCCTGCAAAGCCTGTAAATAATAAACCTTAAAAAAGCGCTTTGAGTTTTTGAAAGGGCAAAGTTCGCAAAAAACGGTTGCCCGAACAAACCATTAGCCAGAGCAAGGGCAGATAGCTGACCTTGTAGCGCGCCAATGCGCCAATGTTGGGCGAACTGAGCGCCAGCATAGCCGCCAAAGTCGCCGTAAAAGTGGCTGCTGCAATGAGTTCAGCAATATGCTGATTGCCGCCAAGACGCAAACGGATACCCGGTATTAACAACAGCAGCAACAAATTTTCCATGCCTGTCAGTTTGCGAAGCAGATTGCCGCCTTCCCAAGGCATGGGCGCAAACAGTGCGGCTTTCAGCGCAAAAGGCACTTGCCCGATAAGGCTGATGAAATCGGGCTGTAAGTCTAACCAAATCAGATTATCCGCATCGCTGATGGCAACCATGCGCTCGTAGTTCCGATGTACGGCTACTGCCAGTGCATCGGGCGAAAGGTTGGGGTGCAACCGCCCGATAGCCCACAGCAGCAGCGGCAGCAACACGGCAGCAACAGCCAGCGTCAGCCACAGTTGTTTTTGCCATTGAAGCAGCCCATAAATCGCAACGGCAAGCATGGCAGCAGCGAAAATGTAATACTTGACCTCAAAGAGAATCCATGCGGCAAAAGCGGCAACCGCCCAAAAACTAACCGCAGGCAGCACGGATTTTACCCGCGCAATCGGTGTTTTTTGATTATCTTTCGGCAGAAGTCCGCGCTGGGTCAGCCGCAGCACCGCCCAAAAGAGCAGCCCCATAGCCCCCCAGAGCAACGTTTCTTTCAACAGCCCCGCCGACCAAAACACTACCGAAGGCACAAGAAAAAAAGCAATCACAACGGGAATTTTCAGATTTTCATCGCGGCGGCACAGTTCGTTACCCAGCAGCCAGAAGCCCGCAAAGGCAAAAGCGGAAAACCAAGCACTGATGAGCCAAATATTTTCGCCTGCCGCCAAACTTACCAATGCCGTTGTTTTACACATGAAAATAAAAGACGGCGTGAGGTCGGGAAAGCCGTAGAGGTAGTAGAAATCGCCCTGTGGCATATCGTAGGGGAACAGCCAAAATCGCCACAGCGAATCATGCAGTATTTCGCGCAGCAACATACTTTGCCTGAAAGTATGCGCCACGTCGCCGCCGCCGTAATAGCGTTCAAAAACGACAACCACTGCCCACCCTGCCGCTATTTTGAGCAACAGCCCCGGCAAAAAAATGCCGCCCAACGGCTGCGAACGCAACTTTTTCGTCAGCAGGTAAAGCAGCGGCGGCACTGCGAGCAAATGGACGATAAAAGGCAACATGTACGACTAAGCGGCAGCCGAAATTAACGGCTTTTTCCGATATTGCCCCTTACTAACCGATTTCCATGATTTGCATATGAAGCGATTTCTTCTCACGTTTTTGAGCCTGCTCCTATTTGCAGCGGGCGCACGGGCGCAAGCCGATTACTACTACCCCAACAGCGGGCAGATGAACCCCGCCATCCCTACGCCCGAGCAATTTTTGGGCTACCCGATAGGCAGCCATCACACGCGCTACGACCGCATTGTTGCCTATTTTCAGGAATTGGCGCGCCTTTCCGACAAGGCAACTTTTGAGGTATTCGGGCAAACTTACGAGCATCGCCCTTTGGTGGCACTGATAATTACTTCGCCTGCTAACCACAGCCGTTTGGAAGACATCCGCCAAAAGCACTTGCAGCGCAACACGTCCACTGCCTACGATAACGAGCCGATAGTGGTGCAAATTGCTGCCAACGTACACGGCAACGAGGCATCGGGCGGCGAAAGCACTTTGCTCACTGCCTACTACTTGCTGGCTTCGGAAAGCGAGGAAGTGAAAAATTGGCTCAATAACATGGTCATCATCATTGAGCCGGTGCAAAACCCCGACGGGCGCGACCGGTTCAATACGTGGGTGAACATGCACAAGGCAAGCCCCCTCGTAGCCGACCCCTTGGACAGAGAGCATACCGAAGTGTGGCCCGGCGGCAGAATGAACCACTATTGGTTTGACCCTAACCGCGATTGGTTCTTGCTGGTGCATCCCGAAGCGCAGGCACGCGCCCGATTCATCCACAAGTGGCGACCTTATGTATTTGTTGACCACCACGAAATGGGTACCAACAGCACCTTCTACTTTGACCCGGGCAAACCGAGCAGCGATAACCCGCTTGTTCCCGACCGCCTTTACAAGCAAGTGTACCCCAAATTCAGCAAGTATTTTGAGCAAGCCATGAACGGCATCGGGTCGCAGTATTTCACCCGCGAAGTGTTTGACAAACTCTACCCGGGCTACGGTTCCAGCTACATCAACTTCTACGGCGGCGCAGGCTTCCTCTTTGAGCAGGCAAGTTCACGCGGGCATGTGCAGGAAACCCCGACAGGCGAAATTACCTTCGCCTTTACCATTCGCAATCAGTTCCTTTCCGCTTTGGCGACTTTGCGGGCAGCACAAGCCGAGCGCAGCGAACTACTCAACATGCGCCGCGACTTTTTCCGCATCAGCCGCGAACAGGCTGCCCGCAGCCCGATTAAAGGCTATGTATTCGGTGATGCAGGCGACCCGACGCGCACCAATGCCTTTGTCAATTTGTGTTTGCAGCACGAAGTAGAGGTTTACGAAGTGGAAACCCCGCTCAACTTGGGCGGCAACCGCTTTGAGAAAGGCAGCGCCTACATCGTCCCGACCGAGCAGGTGAACTACATCATGGTGCGTTCGCTGTTTGAAAAGGCAATTCCCTATGCCGACAGCTTGTTTTACGATGCTTCTTCTTGGTCAATGGTTCATGCCTTTAACCTGCCCTATGCCGAAATCAGAACAACAGTTGCCAAAGGCGCAAGAGTAACCGCACCGAAAGTTGCCGAGCCGCCTGCCGTTGAAAAAGCACCTTACGGCTACCTCATCCGTTGGACGGACTACAACGCGGCTCAAGCAGTTTATCATCTGCTGGATGGCGGCGCGGTGGTACAATCTGCTTTCCGTCCGTTCAGCATGAACATCAACGGCAAAACCGAAAACTTCGGCTACGGAACTGTTTTCCTGCCCGTTCAGCAGCAAAAAATCGGTGCCGATTCGCTGTTTAATTTGCTCAAAAAAGTACAGGCACGGGCAAAAATCGCCATTCAGGGCATTGCCACAGGCAGAAGCACCGAGGGCATAGACTTGGGCAGCAACTACATCCGCACCCTGAAAAAACCCGAAGTGCTGATGATTGTCGGGCAAGGCGTAAGCCCCTACGAAGCGGGCGAAGTTTGGCACTTGCTTGACCGGCGCGTAGGGATGCCCGTCAGCAAGGTAGAAATCGGCAACCTGAACCGCGTGAACCTGAACCGCTATAACACCGTCATCATGGTAAACGGCACGTACAGCCTTGACAAAAATTTCACCGACCGCCTGAAAATGTGGGTACAAAACGGCGGCACGCTCATTGCGCAAAAGTCAGCCGTTGAGTGGGCAATCAAAAACGGTTTGACCAAAGAAAAACTCATGCCTGCCGATACGGTGAAAAATCCTAAACCCGTGCGCTACGATTACGACAATGCGGTGTACATAGAAGGGGCAAAATCCATAGGCGGCGTTATTTTGGAAATGGACGTGGACACTACTCACCCCATCGGTTTTGGCTTCCACAGCCGCAAAGTGTCAGTTTTCCGCAATGGTACGACCTTCCTCAAACCTTCGGAAAGCCCTTACAATACCATCGGGCAGTACACGGCTAACCCGCTGATTGGCGGCTATTTGTCAGCCCCGAATCTGAAAAAAATGCAAAATGCGCCTGCCATTATCGTAAGTAGCGAAGGTGCGGGGCGCGTGGTACTCTTCACCGACAACCCGAATTTCAGGGGCATTTGGTACGGCACCAATCGCCTGTTTCTCAATGCCCTTATGTTTGGCAGCAACATCACCGTGCCAACGGTTGGCGGCAATCAGGAAGAGGAATAACATTTTGCGGGGATAGGGGCTGCCCTATCCCTGTTTTTTAAAACAGCGCCGTAACCTGCACTCGGCCGATGTGGACGACAGCTTGCCCCGGCGAATTGCGCCCTTCGTATTGCATGGAGAGTTGCAGGCCGTTCCCCAACCGCTGTTGCCAGTTCACCGACCAGTTCAGGTTAGTGCCGGGTTGCAAGGCTTCCAGCAGTTCATAACCCAGCGGAGTGTTGATTTCACCGCCGTAGCGAATGTTTGCCAGTCTGATTCGCGCCTGAATGTTGCGTTTGCTTTCTTGTGCCCAGCGCATTTCTGCCAGCACTTCGTTGAATCGTGCATTGTCCTGTTCGCTGCCTGCGTCTTTTTGCTGATAAACATATGCACCCGAAAGCCGCACTTTGGGTGATGGCTGCCAAGCAATTTCAGGTTTGAACTGCCGCGTGGCGATGGAGTAGTTGCGGTTGGGCATAAAGTCGGAGGCGTTGGCACTTCGGCTGCTGCCCAACTGAATCCGCACATTGAAATCTGAGCCGAAATTCCGCCGCAGGCTCAACTGCCACTCGGTCAGGTTGCGACCTTCAAAGCCATTGGTCAGCAATTGCTTCTGACGCGTTTGCACAAAAGCAAGGTCGCTGCCCCATTTGGGGTCGGTGCGATTAAAAAACAGCGTGCTGCGCAGGGCTTCCTGCGTAGAAAGCAGCGCACTGTCTGCCACCGATGCAAAAGGCAACCATCGGGCGGTCAGTCGTTGGTCAGTCAGGCGGCGGTTGATAGTCCACGCACTTACATTGCTGAATTTTGCCAGCCATTGGCGGATGCCTTTGGCTTTACTCCATGCTTTGGGGAAACCCGCGTTCAGCCGCCAACTCAAACTGTTGGCATAAGCGGGAATATATTCATCGGTAGGTGTAAAAAATTTGATATAGTTGCGCTCGTCGGGGTTGATGGCCAAGTAAAACTCATTGAGTTGCTGAATACCGTCCCCGTTATCATCGCGCCAGGTGTGCGTACCTAATCCGTTATTGACTTGCAGAAATACAAATTCGCGCCGCAATTCGCGCCCACTGTTGTTGGCAAGGGTCAGCTCGCTGCGAATAGCCCGCTGCCATAGGTTGGTGTGCCAGTCCAAACGCCCCATCAGGGTTTCTTCATTTTGGGGAAAATTACCACCGTTGGCCAGATTTTCTAAGTTGCGATAGGTAAGCAGCGCATGAAACCATTGCAAATCCGTGCGTTTTTGCCAGTTCAGATTGGCGGTATGTGCCCGCGTGCCGCGTTGCAGCGTACCTGCCAGCGGTAAAAAATCTTCGCGAAACGCATAAGAGCCGTTGAGTTGAAATTTGGCACTGTCGGCATTGCGTACATAGGCTTTGTGTTCATAAAAATTCATTGCCGTGGAAACAATGCTGTCGCGGTTGGTATTGCGCACAATATTGCGGTCGCTGCTGAACTGATAACCGGGCACAATTTGATTGCCCAAATGCGATACATCGGCAGTAAACCGCTGCCATTCGGAACGGAACGCGCTGCCATTGCGCTCAAAGCGGTTTTGCATCAGGAAGCCCGTTGCTTGCAGTTGCCACTTGCGCCAGAGGTAGCCTGCTTCTGCCCATTGCTGAAAACCATTGGCCTGATTGCCGCGCAGACGGCGCAGGTGTTTGGCCTGTACATAGCGCCTGCCTTTGCGCAAGCCGCCCGAAGCCTGCCAGAGGTAATCATCGGCAGGGATAGAAACAATCCCCAACGATACATCCTCCACCGACCAATCGCGGTCAAATTCAATGTAGCGGAAGCGGTCTATCGGGCGAAAGTTGGCATCGGTGCGGGTAAGCGACAGTTCCGCGTTCCATTCGGCATCCTGCAAAGCTCCCCGCTTGATTTTTTCGCCACCATTGCGGTAGCCGATTTGCAAAGCACTGCCCTTGTTATCTGCATTGCCTTCCGTTGAAAACAGGTTGGCATCCAGTTTACTGAAAGCGGCTTCAGCGAAAACCCTGCCATTGCCGTGCAGGCGATAAGACGCTCCCATCGTTGCCATTTGTCGCTCGTTAGGGGCAGCCAGCAGGCGAACAGGGGCAAAATTGCCACGCCCGATGCCTGCCCAGATGTACTCGCGCCCGTTGGCAGTGGGGCTGCCCCCGATATAATCGCCACGCCCTGCACCTACTTCCGAAAAAGTAATGCTGAATAATTCTCCGCCGGGTTGTCGTGCCCGCTCATAGTAGCGATACGGGCGGCCTTGCAGGATAGTATCGCGGGCGCGGTACAGAATGCGGTTTACGTCCCAGTTTTCTACGGGAAAAACAGCAGGCGCAAGGGCATTATTGAGGCTGTCGCCTATCTGACTCAACAGCAGGCGGTCTTCATTGCTGAGTTGTGCCAGCAGGGGATTGCGGGGGTTGTCGCGCTCGCGGTAAAACTGCCCAAAAACGGTTGTCCGTTCGCCTATTTGTTGCTGATGTTCGGCTTGCAAAATGCTGCGCGCATAGTTTTGCGATACAAATTCCACATCCGCCCGCACCCGTGAAAAACGCGTAATGATGACGCGATTGGTGAAAGTGATTTCGCCCGTGTTGTAATCAATCACATAGTCGTAATTAAAGCCTCTGACTAACAGGCGATTATCCAGAAAAATCCGTTCCGAATTGGCTAAAATGACAACAAATCGCTCACCATCGGGGCCGCGCAGGCGATATGGGCCTAATACGCCTTCCTGAACGTCAATGGTTTGCGAAACGAAGCGCCCTTTGGCAACGCCTACGGCAGCTTTGGATTGCGCACGCACATTGCCCGTACTGTCGCGGGTGGCGTAGTCGCTTTCTATCATGCCGCCCAGTACGTTTTTGTAAAATTTGAGGAAATGTGAAGGCGATTGTTGCTGATTTTGCAGCACGACATCGCCAACGGTCAAAGTGGCCATTTTGTGGCGTAACTTCATCAGCACGCGGTCAAACTGCCTGACTTGCAAGGTGTTGCCTTCGGGCTGAAAAGGCACGTTTTGGTCGGTCAATACTGCCGTAAGGTGCAGGTCTTCGGAAATATTGCCTTCTAATTGCAAATTGAGCGCAGATTGTACAAACACATCTTGTCTGTTACCAAACGCAATGCCGCGCGTCAGGCTGCCGTTTTTCTGTAAGCCCTGCACGCTGAAAAGCTGCTCTCGCGGCGGTGCGCCAATGGAAATAGGCTTGGTCATGTCGGAAGTAACTTGTCCGTAAGCCCCCGAATCATACTGCATCTGGCTGCGTCGGGATAGCGGTTTACTCAAAAGCAGCGGCAGCAGGCGATAGCAAATCCGCACTGAATCGGGCGGACTTTGCGCATTTTCTGTTTGGAAAATCAGTTGATTGGCCTGTAAATCATAACGATACGTCAGTTGTAGCGGAGGAAACACCTCTGCTATGCGAACAGAGGAAGGTATCAGGCTCAGGCTGTCGGGTTGAATGATTGCCACGGCGCGGCTGCCATCTGCCGATTTTTGGAAAGACAGCGGAAAGGTTTTACAAATTTCAGGCGAAGGATTTACCGTGCGTTGTGCGAATAACTGACTCGGACTGCATAGCAGCAAACAGCATACGAATATTGTCCCAATCGCACAAAACAACTTTTTCAATGGGTATTAATCGGCAGGATTTCAGATGGCTTAACTCAAAAATAAGCAAATTTGCAGAAAGGCCTTGCAGAATCGGAAGAAGCCTTTAATTTTGTGGCACATGGGGTGTTAGCTCAGCTGGCTAGAGCGCTTGCATGGCATGCAAGAGGTCATCGGTTCGACTCCGATACGCTCCACAAAGTTCAAACCCTGATAAAGTGCACAACTTTATCAGGGTTTTTTGTTACAGCTTTTCCATCTTCCAATCCGCCACTTCTTTCGCCTGACCCGAAAAGCCGATGCCCAACAGGTAAATTTCTTTGTCGCCTTGTCCCGCAAACGACTTGTAGTAGCCCCTTTCCCTGATTTGTTTGAGCGCGTTTTCTGCCGTGTCGTTCAACTTGAATTCAAAAATGTACACACGGTTACCGTAGCTCATCACCGCGTCTATCCTGCCGCTGGAAACAGATACTTCCGACTGCACAAAAAATCCACAGAGTTTGAAAGCCAGAAACAGTACCGCATGAAAGTACTTTTCCTGATGTTGGTCAAAAATCTGATAGGGAATTGAGGCAAACAAGGTGTTGATACTTGCCATGAGTTCGCCCATCTTGTGGCTGCGAACGGCAAGCGTGATTCTTTTGGCTAATACTGCCCCCTCGGTGCTGTTGGCAAATGCCGCCATGATATATTCCAGCAGCGCCTGCTCCACTTCCTTGTTCGGATAATCTAGTATGAATAAGCCAAATTCGTCTTGCTCGGCAACGGTCAGATAACCTGTTTGAAACAGCAGCGTGTAAAGATTGATGTTGTCTATGTCAAAATTTTCGGTCATCAGCGGCGATACTGCCTTGCGCGAAATGTCATAAATCATCTGTTTTTTGAGCAGTTCTACCAAGAACTTCGGCGTGCCGCTGTCAAACCAAAAGTTCATGAATTTTTGCTCCCCAAAAAAGCGCAAAATAGAATACGGATTGTAAACTCTGTTTTTGCCGTTCCAAGAAAAGCCGTTATACCAAAACTTGATTTGGTCAAGCAGTTCTTTTCTGCTCAAATTTTGTGTAGCGGCAGTAGCCGCAATGTGTGTATCAAAGTTGTACTCTAACTCCTCCTGCGTATAGCCTAATATATTGTGGAAGCGGTCGGATAAAGATAAATCCGTCAAGTTGTTCAAATCAGAAAACAACGATGCCTTAGCAAAACGCGCAATGCCCGTCATGAAGAAAAAGCGGATGTGTTCCGAACTGCCCTTGACTACGCTGTACAGCGTTCGTAAAATTTCGCGGTGCTCGTGTGCCTTTTCGTTTTTGCCGACTTCCAATACGTCGGTAATCGGTTTGTCGTATTCATCAATCAAAATGACCGCCTGCCTGCCCGTTTGCTGATGCAGTTTTTTCATCAGTTCCTCAAACTTAGCGGCAATCGTAGCTTCTTTGAACTGTACATCGTTAGCGGCGGCAATGGCATCCAATCGGTCGTTGATGGCGTTTCGCAAACCTTTGCCTCTGAAATCTATCCGACTGAAATCCAGATGAATAACGGGATTAGTTTCGTTCCAATCTACTTTGTCGTAGATGTACAAACCCTCAAAAAGTTCCTTTTTCCCCTCAAAAATGCACTTCAACGTGCTCACCAACAGCGACTTGCCAAAACGGCGTGGACGGGAAAGGAAATTAAATTTACTTTTGACAACATACACCAACCTGTGTATGAAGTGGGTTTTGTCCACATAAATACACGCTTTGCGGCGCAGTTCTTCAAAATCCTGTTCGCCTGTGGAAAGGACGGGCAAATGTTCCATCATGGCATCAATTTATGCAAAGTTACCCAATTAACGTTGCAGCGGCTTAGTGTCATAGGTAAACTGTAGCGGGTCGGGGAAGATAAACTCATAGCCCAACTCGCGGATGGCTTTGTCGCTGCTGACAATTTTAAAGGGAATCGGTTGTGCGGGTGCTGTGAAGACAGGCGGTTGCCAGCCGAATTTTGCCGCATTGGCAAGGTAAATTTCACGGCGAGTGGGGTGCAGCGGTGCTACGGCGTTGTAAACCTCGCGGGTAATGCCCTTGCGAATCATTGCCAGCAGCAACCCGATGACATCCGCCTGATGAATGAAATTGACGGGAACTTCGCCCGTGTCCACCGTGCGCCCGATGAAATATTTGCCCGGGATGCGGTCTTGTCCCATCAGCCCGCCACAGCGAAGGATAGCCGCGCCAAATTCGCGTTGCAACAGTTGTTCGGCATAAACAATTACGTCTTCTTCGGGGCTGTTTAGGTTGGATGTTTCGGTTACTTCGCCGTTCGTATCGCGATAGACCGATGTAGAACTCACATAAATCACTTGCGGGATGCGGGCTTTTTGCCGCATTTTTTCCGCCAGATAGTCCATGTGTTCGCCGTGTGCGGAAAGCAACCCGTTGCGGCGTTGCGGCGGGATGTTGATAATCAGCAGGTCGCAATCCAGCAACTCGTTGAGTTGGTCGTTGGTAGCCTGCGCAGGCAGATTGACCAAATAAGCGGCAGCACCTTGCGCCTCAACCTGCGCCAATTTTTCGGGGGTGCGGGTTGCCCCCTTGACGCGGTAGCCCTCTTGTACTAACCTGCCCGCCAGCGGCATTCCCAGCCAGCCGCAACTCAATATGCTAATGGTTTGCATCGGATTGTCGTTTTTTTGATTTTTCACCACAAAGGTCGGCAAGATTTTCCTCAGCGCCCGCAGAGAAGATTCTTTGCAGCTACATACAGGCTGCAACCATGCCGCAAATTGCCTGCACAAGCACCAATCCGTCCACTATTGTCAGGTAATACATCAACGACCGACGGCGGCGCAGCGTGTACAACACCGCCGGCAACAAAACCATCGGCAGCAGCATCCAAGCCGTGTATGAGATTTGCCAATGCAGATATTGCGAAAACAGCAGCAACCCGATGCAGCCTACTCCTGCCAAAGGCATCAATTGCCCAAACAGCAACTGCCGCAATCCGCTTCTGACCACCCACGTGTGAAGGGCAGCCTGCGAATCGCCCGCGTAGTCTTTGATGTCAAAGGCGGCGGCAATGACTGCCAAAAACATCCACCGATGCAGCAAAAGCACCGTGATGTGCGCCGTGAACATGCTTTTGCCCGATGTCCATTGCAGCCAAAGCAGCGGCACAATGCCCGTGCATCCCGTCCAAACCAATGCGATGATAAAAGGTTTGAAAAAGCCCCATTTGCGCAGCCGAAAAGGCAATTGGCGAGCATCGTACAAAAACGCAATTATCGGGAAGGCAGCGGCAAGCAGCAGTTCTTGCAGGCGAACATTTGCCGACAGCCGCTCAAAGTTTTCGGCAACTAACCACAGCCCTGCAAGCAGCAACCCTATGGGCAGGGCGGCCTGTTGCAGGCGTATCGCTTGCCGATTGCTTTGCAGCCATATTGTTCGGGCATCGTCTGCGGGCATCGCACCTTGCAGGAAAGCACGGGTATAAAACCAAACGGTCGCCATGCCTGTTGCCAAAAGCCACGCCGCAGGGGGCAACGCACCGACCGCCTGAACGGTTATTTCGGCACTTAGCGCGGCGGCACAAACGCCGTAGAAATAGTTACCGTAGAAAATGCCGCGCACCCTATTCCACTTTCACAAACTTTGTAACCATGCGTTCTTCGCCGTTGGCATCGGCGGCATAGACAAAGTAAACGCCGCCGCGGGTAGTGCGCCCCTGATAGTCTAAGCCGTTCCAAACGGCGGTGCCGCCTTCGGCGCGGGTTTCATAGACCAAACGCCCCGCCGCATCGGTAATTTTGACCGAAACATTGGCTGCCAGACCGTCTAAGGTAATCAAACCGCTGAATGCGGGCGGCACGGGATTGGGAAATACGCGCACATCGGCAAAGGTTCTGCCTGCATCGGTGGCAGTGCCGCGAAACGATACCAAGCCTTTGTCGGTTGTGAAAAACACTTCGCCCGTTTGCGGATGAATGCTGATATGGCGCACCTCATCGGAAAGCAGCGGGCTGTTGGCTGCCGTGAAGTGGTAAATTTCCCGTGAGCCGTCGGCGGAAAAGAGCCATGCGCCGCGTGCCGTGCCTATCCATTTGCGGTTGCCGCCGTCTATGGCGATGGCGTAAACGGTTTCGCCGCGCAGCAGTTCGCGCAGGTTGAACACTATGCGCTGTGCATCGGAATTGTTGTTTACGGCTGAGGCTGCATCAAAAAATACGGCAATGCCGTTGTCCGTACCGACCCACATGGCGCCTTGTCGGTCGTTGGCAAGTGCCAGCACATTGGGCGAAGGCAAAGCCCCCTGCCCGCGCTGCGTACCCAAAAGCCGCACGCGCCCGTTTTCGGCTACGATGGCAAGCCCGCCGCCCGTAGCAGGGTTGAACGGAATCCATGCGTTGCCTGCATCGTCGGTTGTGGGTGCAAGTGCGTTGCCGCCGTTGAATGCGCCTGTGGGGTATTCCCGCCAAGTGCCGTTGGGTGCGCGGCGAAATACCGAAGGGTTGTTGCCCGTACCCAAAGCCGTGAGCCACAATCCCCCGCGACCGTCGTCGGCTATGCCGCTGATGCGCACGTTAGGCGCGTCGGTTGCCCTTTGCAGCCGATTTGCCGAAGGTTGCCACGTCCACAAGCCGTCGGCAAAAGAAGCCAGCCAAACCCGTTCCGCATCGGCAGCAACCGCCATGAGCCAATCGCGGACGGGCGGCAAAGCGTTCGGGTTGCCTGCCGCATCGTTGTAGTTTGTCCATTTGCCCGAAGAAAAAACCGAAAAGCCGTCGGTGTTATTTTCGGGCTGACCGTTGGCGGTAAAGCCGCCGTAAAAAGCCGTAATATTTCCGTTAACAAATGCGGTTCGGCGCACCAAAGGGGCAAACAGTCCCGCGGGCGAAAGGTTGCGCACCGTTGCACCGCTGATTTGCAGAAGTCCGCTTTCAAAATCGGCGATGTAGCGGATAGTGCCTGCCCGCAGCGATTGGCGCGGCATCCGCAATTGGGGATGAGTGATAACCTGCATTTGCCCCGTTGTTACCCATTCAATCAGTCGCCCGTCGGCAAGGCAGACGCTTGCCCCATCGGCTTGCAGCGCGATGTGATTGTATTGAGCCGCAGGCAGTTGCAAGCGCGTCCATCTGCCGTTGTCATAACGGAATACGTCGGAAAAATTCACGCCTGCCAGCAACAGATTGCCCGCCGCGGCTACGGTGCGCAAGTTGGTTGAGGCAAAAACGGTGCGCCAATTGCGAAAGTCCAACCGATTGACCGAAGCGGCTAAGGAAGTTGCCCGCAGCCCTTGCGAAGTGGCAGCAAAGAGGCTGTCGCGCAGGATAGCCGTTTGAAAAATCGCTACCGTTTCGCCGTTGCCGCCCAAGTTGAGGTAGTTTTCGCGCAGGCGTTTGGCGTTCATGTCCACTACGGCAATGCCAAACGGCAGCGACAAATACGCCAGATTGTTCTGTATCAGCACATGATTGATGCGCCGTGCAGCCTGAATGCCTATGAGCGGCGCGGTTGCCAGCGTGCGGATGTTGATAACGGTTTCATCGCTCAACAGGTCAATTTGCCCGTCGGTATAGCCGATTACCAGCGTTTTTGAAGGTTCGTGCCATGCCAAGGCACTGAAATTATTGCCCGTCAGTCCGTCGGTTTTGTCAATGGTTTGTGTTTCGCCGTCGGTTTTGCGGTAGCGCATCAGCCCGTTTGCGGAAGCGGCATAAATCCATTCACCCGCATCTGCCAGTGCGGTCATCTGCCGAAACGAAGGATGCAGCCGCCACGCCCCGACGGGAATTTCCTGCGCGGCGACAAGGTGTGCCAATAGCAGCAACGCCCATAGGAACGATTGTAGGGACAGGGCGTGCCCTGTCCCTACCGGAATGCGCCCTGTCCCTACATGTATGTGTATATCATTTTTATTCAAAAACATCTTGCAGAGATTTAGGACAGTATTTTCTGTTATCCTACCGAAACGAAGGATCAAAACGCCTCACCCATTCCTCAAAAACGGGAACGCGGATGCGATACTTTCCGTCGGGGGCTTGAACAACAAAACCGTGATTTAACAGCCGTTGCAAAGCGACTTTGTCGGTAATCGGTTCGCCTTTGATAATTTGGCGCACCGTTTGCTTCTCGGGGGTATTCTCCCCTTCCGCAGTGCCGCGCTGTTCCGCGTTCGGTACGCAAAATTCACCCCAAAATATCTCCGTAATGCCGTTGACGGGCTGGTAAATATCGTCTTTAAGGACTTTTTCCAAATCCTTTCGGGTAAGTTGCGCTCGTGCGTTCAGGTTGGCAAGTGCCACCAGCCCTTTACAAATGCGTTGAATCATTTCGGGATGCCCTTGCGTGAGGCGAAATATTTCTTCGGGTATGCCGTTTTCATAGCTGATTTTGCCCTGTACGGGTTCGGTAACCAATTTTCGGGTTTGTTCTTCGTTGAAATAGTCCAACGAAAGTTTTTCCGCTCCCGTCATGCGCGAAGCCCAGTCGGGGCGGTGTAGTTCGGTGAAAAAGGCACTGCCCGCCAACAGGAAAACCACCTCGCTTTGCTTTTGCAGCAAACTGCGCATACTGTCCAATACTGCCGCACCCGCATCCGCATCTCGGCTAAGGGCATGGTGCAAACACTCGTATTCGTCTAAAATAATCAGCAAACGGTAGCCCGTTTGGGCTGCGCCGCTTTCCAAATATGATTTTACGCTTTCCCATGCTTTTGTCCACGACTCGGGCAGTGCCTCCGTCGGCTCGGGTAATTGCAGCGCGCGGGCTGCCTCAGCGCGAATGCTCGCCAGCATTTTGATGAAATGTTGGTGCGGCTGTGCCTTATCGGCAATGATGCCTTGCAGGTCTATAAGTACCGTTTTGGTGCGCGACCCCATCAGGCGCGATAAAAAGCGCAGCAAACTCGTTTTTCCTACGCGCCGTTGCCCTTGCAGAAATACAACGGGTAAGCCTTTGCTTCGCAGCAGCTTTTCCGTCAGTTCGCGCTCCGCGTCTTTGCGCTCCACGTAAATGTGCTCATTTCGTTCGGGGGACAAGGGGTTGCCTGCCCGATAGGGATTGAGCATAATTTTTTGCTCAACAGCCAAACGCTCTTCCGCCTCCCGTAACCTGTCCGATGCCCGCTCTATCCACATGGAAAGAGCAGGCTCATATTCGGTGCACCACAACGGGGATTCGCCTTTGAGCGTGTGTTCTTTCCACTCGTTCAGGCTGCGAACCAAGTCTTCCAAAGCCTCTTTTTGGTCGCTTAATTCTTGGCGGGCTTCAAAGGCTTGGATGTCTTGTATCGTGTTTTCCAAAAGGTGCAGCCATCGGCTGCTCGGCACATATCGGTTGGGGTTTTCGGTAAACAGCAGAAAAGAGGATTTTCGCTCGGCAAGCAACTCCGCGCTGAGCGGCTGACGACGCATTTCTGCCGAAAAAACCGCATGAAGTATTTTGGCGGCTAAGCTGCGTTGTAAAGGACGATACTCTATAATAAAATTAAAAAACTTAAATCCTATTAATGGATTTAGTTTAGCCTCATTACATAATTTTTGATCTATGAACGGTAAACTAATAACCAAAGTACCGTCCCACAAGTATGGATTATTATATAGTGAAGCAGAAAATATATAACGCGGTAGATAATAAACAAGTAAAAATATTCTTAATATGCCAACACTAAAACGAAAACCTGCAGGTAGCAAGCCGATAGGTGAGTATAAAAGTAAACTTCCAGCTAAACTAATAACTAAAATATAAATTAAGATAGAAGCGATAAAGATTATCAATCCAGTAATGAGAATGGTAGATAAACCGAAAGATAATCCTAAACTTGTACCCACTGATAAACTGAGACTTATCCCTAAACTTAAGCCTCTAGTAAAACTATAAGCCACTGCTAAGCCATAAATAAGGCCAAAAGATATACCAAAAGTGAAACCAAGCCACGATATATGATTGATTAATAATAGCCAACGCTCACTAACATAGGTCATCTGTCGAAATTCTTCTATCAACTCGGGTTGAAAATATTTTGGATAAACTAAAGGAATATTTGTAATAGATAATATGCTCAGCAATATTACAAGACTTAAAGCAGTAAGTGTAACAGTAAACGGATATATTTTAAGTAATGCGTACAATCTATATCTGCGTGAACTATTATTTTCGTTCAACAAACTTTCATGCCTTTTAAGTAGTAGGGGCTCAAAAATCGTCCATTTCCAGAGTTCCCAAGCAGAGCGTGGTTCTTCGGGTTTATAGAAGGGGTTTGTTGTATCCATATCGGTCTATTGAAACAGGTTTTGCAGAAATTCCCAAACGGTTTGCCATTTCCATGCGCTTGCACCGGCACTGCCGATGCCTGCACCTGTCGCTATTTTTTTCCCAAAAGGAAGTTTTTTGAACCATATCCATAACTTATCGGCTCTTGTTATTGTGAGTAATTTTTCTATCAGTCCCACCCAACGATTAATAGTTTTATCAAGATGGTCTAATTGTTTCTCTAAATCAGGCGCATAAGTTCGGGCATAATCTTTTTTCCACTTATGAATTAGCAATGTAAGAAAGGTAGCCTGTCCTTTTTGTGCTAATAAATCAGGGTCTGCCACTAATTCATCTGCGATATGTCTTAATAAACTGTAAGGCTGAGGGTAAAGGCGTATTTCTTCTGTCAGATGCTCATGCAGTTGATTTTCCTCAAGCCATTGCCAACTTGTTTGAGGTATTCTGCGTTTGTATTCTTCTTTTACCTGTTCGGTACGCAGGTCAGGTATCTTCTTGTAGGAAGAGAATTTTACGGGTGAGCCGACAGCAAAAGTAGACCTTTTGGTTGGTGATTATCAGTGAATTACCTAATTTTACTTGGTGATTCTTTCAAATTTATATAACTATGGCAAGTATTTTTCACACGTTGCACGTCGCATCTTAAAAGTGACAAG